>JAGGZZ010000151.1 GCA_021161765.1 Candidatus Methanophagales archaeon
TATCTATTACTCTTCCATTTACCTTCTCCTCAAAGAACCTATCAGGCAAAATATCATCCGCTTTTCCAAACCCTTCCCTTACGTTATACAGCCGTTCCACGTTCCATATCCGCTCGCCCGCGAGCATCAAATCCTCTGACGTATAGTCCACACCCGTAACGGCACTTAATACGTTCGCATATTCCTCCTCACCCGCACCGAGGAATGCGAATTTGCAGACCACGAGCGAATCAACCGCAGCAAACCTATCCTGGAATATTTTTGTATGCCCGGCTTTTCCTGCAAGTGTGTAAGGGTCAATCGCCTTTGGTTTTCGCAGTATCTCCGGTGCGACAAGATAAGCCCTTGTATGGCATCCACCGCGATTGGAAGTGGCGTAGCTAAACCCCAGCCCTTTTACGCCTCGCGGGTCATAAGAAGGCAGTGAGAGCCCTTTTACCTGAATCGCCGCCTCCGGACGTCCTTCTGATGCTGCAAAGGAACGCACACCCCTGCCAAGCTCTTCTCCAACGCCTTGTTTATCTCCTACCATCCTCGCCAAGTTTACAAGCTCTTCCGGCGAGATACCTTTGTCTCGTAACTCCGAGTAACAGCCCAGAACACCCGCTACCGAAATCGTATCCACGCCGTAATCGTTACAGAGCCGGTTCGCTTCTACGACCGCCTCATAATCAGGATTTTGAATGTTTGCACCCATCAAACCAACTGTTTCGTATTCTGGCAGTTCTCCACCCCCTTTATCCTCCCTTTTACATGCAATTGGACAGGAATAACATGCACGCCTTTTTGGTGCTCGCTCTTCTTCTATGGTCTTTGCAAAGAAGGGTTTAAGATTAAAATCATGCTCTGGCTCTGCCGTCCTGAAATTTGCTACCGGAAGCACGTTCATCCAGCTTGTTATCTTCACTAAAAACGGCGTTCCGAAAACCGATAACCCTTTGCTTATCGTCGGGCATGCAATCAGCAGCCGATTAATCGCTTTCTTTTGCTTTGAAAAATCCGCTCTATCAGCGATTGCCACTTTTCCCGTGCCCTTCACCACGATTGCCTTCAGGTTCTTCGAGCCCATTACCGCACCCACGCCGCCGCGTCCAAAAGCGTGTGTCGCATCCGAAATGATAGAAGCCAGCGGCACAAGTTTCTCGCCCGCTCTGCCGATACAAGCAACGCTGCCGCTGCACTTTTCTTTTAAAAATCCCGTGGTCGCTTTTACGTTCTCACCCCACAGCGTCTCTGCGGATTTTAGCTCCACTCGGTCATCCACTATTTCTATAAATACCGGTTCCGGTGATTTGCCTGCAATAATTATCGCATCGTATCCTGCTTTTTTCATCGCGGGACCAAACGAACCACCGCAGTTAGAATCGAATATCGTGCCCGTCAAAGGCGATTTTGTGGATAGCGAAACCCTGCCCGAGGCTGGCGTAGTCGTACCTGTTAGCGGACCTGCAGCGAATACAAGCAGGTTAGCGGGTGCGAGCGCTTCAACGCGTCCTGCATCATACACTATTTTCGCTCCAAGCCCGCGACCACCGAGATAATTTTTGAGTAGAGCATCCTCAGGCACGAAACTATCTATCCGGCTTTCCGAAAGGTCTACTCGGATTATTCTGTTTTTCCACCCGTATGCGTTCATGTTTACTCTTTAGGTAGGTGTTAGAGGAATATAAAGTGTGAATTTAGGTCCACAAATATACAACTCTGTGTGCCTATTCCTCTTTTACGATTCCCTTTTCAAATTAAAATGCAAATCCTTTCTAATTGGATGTAGGGACATTCAAAACTTCAGAACCTATAACAACTACTATGCAACCGAAAAATTTATAAAGGCTGAATACCACCGATAATATCAGTGTGAATATTAAAAAAGGGAACAAAAAGAAATGATAAAAATGCGGGATAAAGGTATTTGTAAAATATTGGCAATCTTGTTTGTTTTGGTGACGATTGGAAGCTGCGCGGCGATGCCTTCCGCCAGGGATATATCTGAAAGCAATCGAAACTCTTCATCAGTCGCCCTTTACGTGCTTGAGGATGCAGGCTATAATGTTGGAATAGCGAGTGCTACAATTATTGACCACGGTATGTCCAGAACTAACCCATTTTCCCTGGACATCGAGAAGGATTTCCAGCTTAATCGAACAACACAATTTCATACAACTGACTTTAGGGTAATTTTTTGGTATGAAGCAGTTGAGTTTCATGCAGAAGAGGGACACTCTTGTAGGTGAAGAGAGTGTCTGGATAAAATTTATTTTTTGCGGATTGTGAGGCGAGAGAACGATAAAGGCAGTGATAACGATTAACATCGAGCTGGATGATGGGCCTTTGAAAGAGGTCAAATCAATGGCGTTCGTAATAAAAAATGTTATATATATTCGAGTATAGTTAATAACATGGAGGTATGCCTGAGTGTCCCACCTTTGCTCTAAACTCAACTCATAGAGATGCACGAAAAACAAATACCTGCGCACATATTCCGGGCGTATGACATAAGGGGCATTTTCAATGACGACCTGTATCCCGAGACGATGCTAAAAATAGGCTTGGCGCTGGGGTCGTATGCAAAAAAGAGAGGCAAAAAGAATGTGGTTGTTGGTAACGACATACGCTCTTCCTCCCGGGTGCTCACAAATACGCTTATCTCGGGGTTGCTCTCTTCGGGTATGGACGTGACCTGTGCAGGGACAACCTCATTTGGCGTTTCCGCCTTCTGCGGCTGGCAGCTCAGGAAGGATATAACGGCTTATGTGACGGCATCGCATCTGCCACCCGAATGGAACGGCGTGAAGCTTTATACAGGAGCAGGAATAGGGTTTTCCGCTGGTGCGAATGAAGAGATACGAGACATAGTGCTGGAAGGGAAAGAACACGAAGGACGAGCCTACTGGAACGAAATCGGCGACTATCAAGAGGTGGATTTGAAGAAGGAGTATATAGAATACATAGCGGAACGATTTGAGGGTAACGGCAAGAACATCTTTAAAGAGAGGAGAATCGTGCTGGATTGCGGAAACGGGAGCATGGGATTGGTAGCGCCAGACGTGATGAAACGAGTAAAACTAAATACCGATGCGCTGCTGTTTGTAACTCCTGATGCTTCTTTTCCTAACCGACCCTCTGAACTCACGGAGGATAGTTTAGGAACGTTAAAAGAAGAAGTAAAGCGTAAAAAAGCTGATTTTGGCGCTGCTTTTGATGGCGATGGTGATAGAGCGGCAATTGTGGATGATAAGGGGAGAATGCTGAGCGCAGACCAGTGTGGCGTCATACTTGCTAAGAATTTATTACGTGATAGAAATGGAATTGTTCTGGCAAACGTTGAATGCTCAATGCTTATCGAGCGTGAGGTAGAAAAGCTGGGTGGTAAAATAGAACGAATACCGGTAGGTCATACATTCCTGACAAAAGAAGCGAACGAAAGAAACGCAGTGCTGGGCATAGAGTCAAGCGGGCATTACGTTATACCCTCGTTATTCCCGTTTGACGATGCGATGATAATCCCGCTAAAAATAGCGGCGATCCTTGCAGAAACGGGAAAGAAATTATCAGAGCTTGTGGACGAGTTGCCGAAGTTTCCTAAGGAGAGGATGAACCTTGAATGTGACGATACGGTGAAGTTTGAGGTGATGCATGCTCTCGCTGAGCAGTTGGCATACGAATATGGCGCGGACCGGATAAACACGATGGACGGGATAAGAATAGACTTTTCGGAGGAAGGCTGGGCGCTGATAAGGGCTTCTAATACCTCGCCGTTGATACGAGTAACGGTGGAAGGCGCAACGGAAGAGGTAAAGGAGAAGTTGATGAAGCGGTTCGTGGGTGTCACGAAAGAGTGGATAACGGCTTCATCCCAAAAGTCA
>JAGGZZ010000257.1 GCA_021161765.1 Candidatus Methanophagales archaeon
TGCCCTGCCGCGAGGGCTTGAAACGTATGCGTGAGATATTAGAAGATATAGTTGCCGGACGCGGAAAAGAAGGAGATATAGAGCTGCTGGAAGAAATTGCGGTGGTAATGAAAAAGGCATCGCTGTGTGCATTAGGAACGACAGCCGCTAATCCGACTTTGAGCACCATCCGGTACTTTAGAGATGAATATGAAGCGCATATAAAGGAGAAAAAATGCCCGGCGCTGGTATGTAAGGACTTGATTTCGTATTATATAGACCCAGAGAAGTGTATAGCTTGCTTGAAGTGCCTGAAGAGCTGTCCTGAGGGTGCAATAGAGGGAGAGAAAAGAATAATACACGTGATAGACCAATCGAAATGCGTAAAGTGCGGGATTTGCTATGACGTTTGCCCGCCTAAAGTCGGGGCGGTAAAGAAAATATCGGGTATGCCTGTCCCTCCACCGTTACCCGAAGCGGAGAGGGCAATAAGAAAAGGAAAGAAAAAGGGAGGGGGGAGTGATTGAGGGTGTTGAAATTAGAAATTGACGGTAAGACGGTAGAGGTAGAAGCAGAGAAGGGAAATACCATCCTGAAAGTTGCGAAAACCATCGGCATTGATATACCTACGCTGTGTTATCATCCTGCCTTGGAACCTTTTGGCGCCTGCAGGTTATGCTCCGTGGAAATAGAGAAAAGGGGCAGGAAAAAGGTCGTCACTGCCTGTAATTATCCCGTTGAAGATGGATTGACGGTAAACACCAAATCGCCGGAGATTATCGAGATAAGGAAGATGCTCTTAGAACTGCTGCTGGCGAGATGTCCCGAAGAGGGAAGAATACAAAGTCTGGCACAGGAATATGGAATTGTAAAACCGCGATTTAAATTAGAAGACGAGCGATGTATTCTTTGCGGGTTGTGTACACGAGTTTGTGAGGAGTTAGTGGGTGTCTCAGCCATAAACGTTATAGATCGCGGTGTGGAGCGAGCCATTGGAACGCCTTACAGGGAGCTATCCGATGATTGCATAGGTTGCGGTTCGTGTGCGCTTGTATGCCCCACGGAAGCAATAAAGCTCGAAAAGAACATATACCCAACGACGGCAGAAGATACGAGGGCAATCGAGGCTAAATTCTTAGAAGGTGAGCGAGATGCGGCGCTGGGCATTTACACCGATTTAATCGCGGGAAAGAGCTCTTTTGACGGTCAGGATGGAGGAATAGTCTCCTCGTTGCTTATTTCTGGCATAGAAAATGACTTGTTTGATGCTGCGCTGGTCGTGCAGCGAAAAGAGAGCGATAGCTATAAAGCCGAGGCAGTTGTAGTTGAGGATGTAGCGGGGGTAAGAGGCGCGCGAGGCACGAAATATTTGCGCGTGCCGATGATGTCGAAACTAGAAGAAGCATTAAAAGCAGGTAAACGGAGAATAGCCGTTGTCGGCACGCCCTGCGAAGTCCGTGCGGTGCGGAAGACACAGCAGCAGCGGGATTTGGAACGCGAATTCCCGGGAGTAGAGATTACCCTGTTGGGTCTATTCTGCTTTGAAAGTTTCGATTACGAAGGTTTAAAGGAAAGGACGAAACGTGAATTTGGCGTTGACCTTGATAAAGCGGATAAGACGCAGATAACCAGGGGGAAATATATCGTTACGGTAGATGGCGAGGATTATTCGTGCGACGTACGAGCGTTTGAAGACGTGGTGCGCGAAGGATGTCCTTACTGCGACGATTTCGTGTCCCGACTTGCAGATATCTCTATCGGCTCGGTTGGAAGCGCAGATGGGTATTCTACGGTGATTGTGCGGTCTAAAGTTGGGAAAAGGCTTCTGGACGCGACTGAGTTCGTCCAGGGAGAAGTGGCTAAGAACGAGATTGTAAAACTGGTAAGGTTGAAACAGAAAAGAGCGGATAAGAACTTTGCAGTGATTCTGGATGGTCTGGAGGCATAGTATTCGAACTGTGCTCAATAAAGAGTGGTAAATCCTAAATACTAAGCACCAAATCCTAAACAATTTCCAAATCCAAAATTCCAAAAGAAAGGTTTATTTTGAATTTTGAGTTTAGATATTAGAGTTTGTTTAGGATTTCGAGTTTAGTGCTTAGAATTTATACCACAAACTGCGAGATTGTACAAGACCACAGCTACGATTACGTTTTCTTTAACCACATACCTGCAAGCAATCCAAAAAAAAGCCCTGATAAATGTGCCGTATGCGCAATCATATCTGACGAACCAATCATTAAAAAATCGTACAGGGCGAAGAGAATAAGCACTATCCATATTTCTATTGGGATAGGAAGAGGGAATATATATACCTTCATCTTTGGCATTAGAACCGCAAGAGTCGCGAATATTCCCATTAATGCTCCACTTGCACCAACTGCCGGGGTAACGGAAGTCAAACTCCAGCCAATCCCCGCAAAAATCCCGGCGAGGAAAAAGATGAGCAGAAATTTCGGACTTCCTATTTTACGCTCTAATACAGGAGCAAAGAAGAAAAATACGAGCATATTGATAAAAAAATGTCCGAAGCTTCCGTGAAGGAAAATATGTGTTACCAATGTCCAGGGTCTTTCCATTACAAGTCCCGGATTCAAGATTAATAGGTCGGTATAATATGGACGTGGAATAACCAATTGTAAAACAAAAGAGATGGAAATGAGAAACAAAATCAAGAACGAATAGTTACCGGCGAAGATGCTGAGCGGATTTGTATATTTAACGCTCTTTTTATATTTCCATCTTCCGTATTCGGGTTTGATGCCGGAGGAAATAGAGGACGTTCTCTCTGCTTCCATATCTTTTTTATAATCTTCAAGGGCGACACACCAGTGCTTATCGGGTGCGAGATGCTCCCTGCAAAGGGTGTCGCCACAGTATTTACATCTGTACGAGGCGGGTTTGCCGCAGATTGTGCATTGTGTACGTGCCATGGTTATGTATGTATTTTGAAAAGATGTTTTGTATTTAAATGTGGCGGGCTATTGAACCATTATAACCACAAGATTACACAGATTTCCACGAGAGAAAAATAGTCGAAAACATTTTTCCGCGGCTCATCAGTGATTTTATCCCCCACTAACTGTCATTTCTTGTGTTAATCTCGTGGAATCTCGTGGTTTATTAATTGTAATTTGAACCTCACCCACCAAATAAGTGCTCTTTGCCTCCTTTACCCGCACCTTAAAAGTGCTACCAAGCGGCAAATCACTCTTTATTACGACCGTCCTGTACGAAGCGTCCCTGCCTATCACGCCACCCTTCTTCCCTCTCTCCGTTACTAAAACCGGAAGTTCCTTTCCTACCAATTCCGTGTTCTTCGCGAACGCAAGCCGGCGATACGCACCAGAAAAAATTCTCGACCTTCTTTTCTTCTCCCGTTCCACCAAATCCTTCTGTTTTGATGCTTCTGTTCCGGGTCTCGAAGAGAACCTCGTTATGTTCACTTTTTCCGGCTTTACCGTCTTCAACAGGTTCAAAGAAGACCAAAAATCCTCTTCTTTCTCGCTCGGGAATCCAACGATAAAATCCGTGCTGATTGTGCTGTATTTGAACCGCTTTCGTATGGTTTTTACTATTTCATCGAAATCCGCAGCTTTGTAGTTCCTTCTCATGTCTCTCAGCACCTTATCCGAGCCCGATTGCACGGGTACGTGAAAGAAATTGAAGATTTTTTCAGATTCAAACGCATCCAGAAGTTCATCCAGAATGCGAATCACCGTGAAGGGGTTCATCATGCCTACTCGTATGCGGAAATCGCCTTCTATAGCGGTTAGCAGTTTTAGCAATTCAGGAAGTTTCGGGTAATTTATACTGAAGCCGTCCCAGCCATAAGCACTGCAGTCCTGAGCAGTAATTCGTATTTCCTTCGCACCACGGTCAACTGCACTTTTAACTGCTTTGCATAGTTTATCAGGCGCATAGCTTCTCAGGTCGCCCCTCGCTTGTTTCACGATACAATAAGTGCATCTACCTACGCAGCCCATTGCTATCGGGATTACGGCAATCACGCCATCAAAATCAAGCTCTTCGCTATCACGGATGTCAAGCGGCGTCACCATTGGTACATCTTCGCCTAATATGCTCTTTACCAGCTCGGGCTGTGCCGCAGCCATGCAACCTGCTACAACCACCTCTTTACCCTGCTCTTTTAACTCCTTTATTCGTTTTAGCACGTTTAGTTCCGTCCTCTTCGTTACGGTGCAGGTATTCACGATGACAATGTCTGCTTTACGAGCTTCAATTATTTTATGCCCCGCGGTTTTCAGAATGGCTCGCATTCTCAGCGTGTCGCCTACGTTAGCCGTGCAGCCGAAGGTTTCGATGTGAACGTTTGCATGTCCTGGAATTGTTGCTGCGAATAGTTTCATTTTTGATATATGATACAAATTTAATAACTATGTACTGTAACTATAATTTCATTAAAAAGGAAATCAAGAAGTGAGCCAAAATGGTACGAAAGAATAATCTGACAAAACCGTTGGATTTGTTTGCTACAACATTAATCCCCTTAGATCTCCCGGAAGGGCTTAAGCAGATTTATTATTACCTTTACAGCAACAGCAACATTCCAAGGGCTGAAAGGCTCGGAGTTGAAATGATTAGAATCCTGTTCTGTAAAATATACGATGAAATACACAACAAAAATAACAAAGAATTCGTAATAATCCTGCACGAAAGCGAGCAGGAAACGGGCAATAGAGTCAGGAAATTATTTGAAAAAGTGAAAACGGCTTATCCTGATGTTTTTGATAAGGAAGAACGTTTTTGCAGTGTTTATGGCATAGACAAAGAGATAGATTTAGTTAAGATATGCAAAGCGTATATGGCAATTGTTGGTGACGGGCATGCAAATATATTTTGTGCAGATTCTCTTCACCGGGAATCCTGGTCTGATGCGATGAAAAAGAGGATTGAAGACGGGGGTTTTGATGTTGTGCTTACAAATCCACCATTTGGGGCAAAAATATTCATTGAAGATAAAAAAATACTGAAAAATTACAAGCTGGGGCATGAGTGGATTAAGGAGCATTCAAACGAGTGGAAAATCACTAATTCCGTTTCCAAGCAAGTTCCACAGATTCTTTTTATAGAACGATGCCTGCAACTCCTTAAACTCGATGGCAGAATGGCTATTGTTCTTCCAGACGGGATATTTGGGAATCCAAGCGACAGGTACGTTTGGCATTTTATTTTGGAAAATGCAAAAATATCTGCAATAATCAGTTTACCTCCTGAGACATTTCTTCCAAGTACGCATACAAAGGGGAATTATATCCTTGATAATAGGAGAAATAAAATAATAGATGATGATTTACCACTCATAGTTTCTAAATACCAAGAATTTATAGAAAAAAGTTACATCCACAGGCAAAGCCATCTTGGATTTACCATAAAATTATCTGAAATAGGCGATTATATTTTTGTTCCGAGTTACTATGACCCAGAGACCATGCAGAAACTAAAAGAAATGGAAAAAACGGGAATGTACAGGCTTATGACGATTAGAGAATTGGTTGAACAGGGAGCAATTTCGGTAAAGCGAGGTCATGAAGTTGGCTCACGATATTATGGCATGGGAGACGTTCCTTTTGTAAGAACGTCGGACATTGTTAATTGGGAGATAAAAATAGACCCGGTAAAGAGTATTCCCGAAGAGGTCTATGAAAAATATAGAAAAAGGCAGGATATAAAAGAGAACGATATTTTGCTGGTTACCGAGGGAACGTTTCTTATAGGAAGGACAGCAATCGTTACTTCTTTTGATAAAAAACTGGTGATTCAGAGTCATCTTAGAAGGATCAGGTGTTTAAAACCGGATAACCTACATCCTTATCTGCTTCTTTATTTGTTGAACACTGAAATCATGCAGAAACAGATAGAGGAAAAAACTTTTGTACAGGCTACAATCTCTACTGTCGGCGACAGATTTTATGAGATAGTCCTTCCTGTTCCTACCGATAAAGAGATTATAAGTTGGATAACAAATGATATTTCAGAGATAATAAAAATGAAGGTGGAAGCACGAAGGAAGATGGAAGACTTGATAAAATGTGGGAGGGAGGCATAAAAATGGCAGAAGGTAGGACGGTTTCTGCGACTGAACTCACAGATAAAGACAGGTGGGCATTAGAGATATGCCTGGGCATCAGCGAATCCCTCGCCGAGTTAATATCAAACAATGAGGGTGAAAAAGATTTTAGGAAGAAGTACGGGAGAGTCCATCTAAGTAGAGATGCAGGGCTCGGCTTAGCTGGAGCGAAACTACAAAGGGATGCTCTTTGCACAAGAGGAAGACAAGGAAAAGCTCCTTACTCAAACAGAAATTTGCGGTGGCACCCCCTTATAATAGCGATGGAAAACCCGGATTACGCTGAGGAAGTAGAGGAAGTTACCATTGATAACAGATCGTTGGTATTTATTAATTTTTACGATGTAGATCCGTTAAAAGCATATAACGCTACTTTGAAGGTGTTTAAAGAGCACCATTATAATTTGAGTCCAGAGTATCCCGGACAAACTGAAATAGAGGGGATAATGCGGTGTCCATTATGCCTTGCATCGTTGAACAGCCCACCAGCGAATTTAAATTTACCGGACAGAGAAGAAGTATTCCAACCGCCCTGGAGAAAGTCTAAAAGAGGAGAGGGCAAAGCAGAAAGTTTGCAGTTGTTTTATACGGTTCCTTTAGAGGAGAGTAAGGTGCATCACACTCCAAAATTGGTGAGGTATGGACATCGTTGGTGTAACGTTGCGATGGCTGACCACTCGGTTGATGAAACAGTAGATTTCATGCGAGCTGTTGTAGAAGCACATTTTAGAACGAAAGAGTAAAGTTAAATATGAGGAAAAGCCAAAATGAACCAAACATCGAGAAGGAAAATGGAACAACTCCAGATTTGTGCGGAAGAGGAAGTAGAAACGCGAGAAGATTGCTTTGCAGACGTTAAGCTTGTTCATGTTGCGTTACCGGAAATAGATAAAGATGAGATAGATTTGAATACGGAGTTCTTAGGCTTTTCGTTTAATTATCCTGTGATGATTGCTTCGATGACCGGGGGGCATCCCGCGACGAAACGAACGAATAAAGTGCTTGCAAAAGCGGCTGAGTCGCTTGGCGTGGGCATGGGTGTTGGTTCTCAGCGAGCCGCACTGGAAAGTAGTGAGCAGGAGGACTCTTTTCGTGTGGTTCGTGACGTTGCACCCAATTCGTTCATCTATGCGAACTTAGGTGCTCCACAGTTAAAGGAATACGGAGTAGAGGGCGTTGAGCGCGTTATCGAGATGGTAGATGCGGATGCAATTGCTATACATCTTAACTTTTTACAGGAAGCCATTCAGCCAGAGGGCAATGTAGATGCACGTGGTTGCTTAGCTTTGATAAAAGACGTATGCGAAGCGATAAAAAAGCCCGTGATTGTAAAGGAAACAGGAGCGGGAATCAGTTACTGGGTCGCAAAGAAGCTGCA
Organism: Candidatus Methanophagales archaeon; assembly: GCA_021161765.1. Taxonomy (GTDB): domain Archaea; phylum Halobacteriota; class Syntropharchaeia; order Alkanophagales; family Methanospirareceae; genus QEXZ01. The sequence continues at coordinate 7,449 of JAGGZZ010000257.1, forward strand.
TGAAGCAGGTGTGTCGGCAATAGACGTGGGCGGTTTAGGAGGCACGAGTTTAGCCGCAGCAGAGATATACCGTGCGAGAGCAGAAGGGGCGGAATTAGGCGAACATTTAGGCAATCTTTTTGGGTGGGATTGGGGCATCTCAACGTTAGAAAGCGTAGTGGAGTGCAGTGCGCTTCCTTTTTCCATTCCTGTGATTGCTACGGGTGGAATAAGAAATGGTCTCGACATCGCAAAAAGCATGGCTTTGGGTGCAGACCTGTGCAGTGCTGCTTTGCCCTTCCTGAAACCCGCAATGGGAACGGCGAATGCAGATGCTGATACGGATATAGATGCCGACACAGAGAACGTGGCAGAAAAAATAAAAGAGATGGGCGAGGAGTTAAAGGTCGCAATGTTCTTAACAGGCTGTAAGAGCACCACAGAACTAAAGGAAGTAGAAGTAATCATTACGGGTAAGGCGAAAGAGATAGCGGAGCAAAGAGGTGTTATCGAAAGGCTAAAGCGGAAAAAGAGGCAGTCGGGCTCGCAAATGCGTTTAAAATAGTTCGGGATAAAAGTATAGGAGTTGTTCCGATATAAGTTCCAGGATGTGAACTTTGTGTTATTTACTTCAGAAGAGATTGAAAGAATGGCTGAAGACCAATCCAGCATTCGCCAATTTCCACTATCTTGGGAAACACCGCCTCACTATTACCCTCGATGAATTTGCAGAAATGAAAGAAAGGGTGTCAGCAAATCCGTTGGAAGTGAAAAGTCATATCCGTTCAGACCTCAACGAAAAACGAACCGCAATTGGAAAAAAGTCAGTAGCAAAATCTATGAACGGCTGAAAAATGCGAAGGAACA
>JAGGZZ010000267.1 GCA_021161765.1 Candidatus Methanophagales archaeon
ACAAGAAAACAGAAAATAAATTATAGACACAGATTAACGCAGATTAACACAGATGATAAAAATCAGCACTGTTAAACTAAAATAAATCCGCGTAAATCAGTGTAAATCCGTGTCTCAAATAGAAGGGGGTTATACTTTATATACAATTAAAGAGCAGAACAATGTCGGAGATATTGATAAGGGCAGGTAAACCAAAAACAATCGTACCCCTTTCGGAGTTTGCCATTCCTAACCAGCTAAGATTGCTTAAGACAAGTATAAAAAGAACAGAGATGAAAATCAAGAGTTTTGAGCAGAAATACAATATGTCTACCGAGCAATTCATGCAAAAGATAAGAGAGGGAATGGACGATGACAACCTCGACTATGTCGAATGGATCGGTGAGACAAAAATCTTGAAAAGGTTGGAAGAAGAATATAATAAAAGAAAATGTATGAGCCAAGAATAATCGGTTTTATGTGCAATTGGTGCTGTTATGCGGGTGCGGACCTGGCAGGTGTCTCTCGCTTTCGGTATCCACCGAATATAAGGATAATACGAGTGATGTGCAGTGGAAGAATAGATCCCGATATTATCCTGGATACTTTTCTATACGGTGCAGATGGCGTGTTTATCGGTGGCTGCCACCTGGGGGATTGTCATTACGTAGAAGGGAATTATTACGCAGAGAAGAAGATAGAGATAGCGAGGAGATTGTTAAAGGAAGCGGGAGTCGAGCCAGAACGGTTAAGACTGGAATGGGTAAGTGCAAGCGAGGGCGAGCGATTTGCAGCGACTATTAGTGAGTTTACGGGAAAGATAAAGGAAATGGGGCGGCTCGAATTTGAAAAGGAAGAAATGGAAGCAGTGCGTATGGTGGCTGCGGACTATCGGTTGAGAATACTGGCAACAAAGGAAAGGGAACTGCTGGAAGAGGGGAACAAGTACGGAGAAGTTTTTACGCAGCATGAGATGAACAGGTTGCTGGACGACATGGTGCGAGATGAATATGAAGCAAAGAGGATACTGTTGAAATTAAAGAAGCCGATGTCCGTGAAGGAAATATCGTCCGAATTGAATTGGAAGCCAAACGTGGTGTTCAGGCACATTCTGGACTTGAAAAGGCATGAACGGATTGAACTCCATGAAATACGGGACAATACACCAACTTATGTTGCAAAAGTAGTGGAGGGCGTTGAATGAGTGTGTTGATAATAGGAGGCGGGTACGCAGGAATAACGGCGGCTTTAGATTGTGCCAACGATGAAGAAGTCTTTTTTGTTTTAGGGACGTCCAACATCGGCGGTTTTTTTTCTAAACTCCATTTGGTAGATGGAAAGCACCCTTCCGACATTTTAGCGCCTCTTATAGAGCAGATAAAAGAGAATGAGGGAATTCACGTATTTACAAGTTCGGTGATCGAACGAGTGGAGGGTGAGAATCAAGGGTTCAAGGTAACTGTACGAAGGAGCCCAATCAGAATTGATGCGACAAAATGCGATTTGTGCGGCGAATGCTGGAAGATATGCCCGGTTAGCGCTCCGGATAGGTACAACGAGTGGCAGAGTAACAGGAATGCAATATACGCACCGGAGGAGGCACTTTCGTATTCGTATGCGATAGAGCGAGAAACGCCGTTCTGTCAAGCTACTTGCCCGGTCAGCCTGGATATCAGGGGTTACGTGGGATTAATAGCAGACGGTAAATTCAAGGAAGCTTACGACCTGATAAGAGAAAAAGTTCCTTTCCCGGGCGTTTTAGGACGCGTTTGCACGCATCCATGCGAGGACATGTGCAAGCGGGGTTTAGTAGATGAGCCCATTTCAATCGCGAAACTGAAGAGGTTTGTTGCAGATTATGTTTATGATATTTATGGAGATTTCGAGATAAAGCCAGAGCACGTTCCTGCGACGACCGGAAAACGGGTAGCGGTAATCGGAGCTGGACCTGCGGGTCTGAGTGCCGCATACGATTTGAAATCTTTTGGATATGACGTCACGGTGTTTGAGAAACTCCCCGTGGCGGGAGGAATGATGGCTGCGGGCATTCCGAAATACCGATTACCAAGAGCGATTCTGGAGCGAGAGATAGATTTTGTCAGGGCTCTGGGCGTGGAAATACGGACCGGTGTGGACGTTGACCGGGACATGTTCGAAAAACTATGCAAGACTTACGATGCCGTGTTCATCTCTGTTGGCGCGCACGTGAGCGTAAAATTGGGGATTCCGGGGGAAGATTTGGGGGGTGTCATACCCGGTATTGATTTCCTTCGCGGTATTAATATCGGTATCGGGAACGGAGTGAAGATAGGTAAGAAGGTTGTGGTTGTAGGAGGCGGAAACGTTGCGATAGATGCAGCAAGAAGTGCGTTACGACTGGGCTCGGAAGTGTTTATCGTTTATCGTCGCTCGAGAGCGGAGATGCCCGCGTCAAAGGACGAATTGGAAGCACTGGAGGAAGAAGGCATAAAGATCATATTTTTAGCGAATCCAACGAGGATTCTGGGTTCGAACAGAGTAGAAGAGATAGAATGTATTCGCATGGAGTTGGGACCGCCGGATGAGACGGGCAGGAGAAGACCCGTTCCCGTAGCGGGCTCTGAATTTGTGATTGACGTGGACACGGTGATACCTGCGATAGGTCAGGCATCGGATTTGAAGTTTCTTGAGGGTAGTGGGGTAGATACACCAAAAGGGAGATGGATAAGCACGTCAAAGGACGGCGGAACAGCCGTAGAGGGGATATTCGCAGGTGGAGATGCTGCAACTGGAGCAGCAACGGTAATAGAAGCGATAGCAGCAGGTAAACGAGCAGCATTGAGTATAAA
>JAGGZZ010000008.1 GCA_021161765.1 Candidatus Methanophagales archaeon
CGGTAATATAAAGCCAGAAGATGTGATTCCACTGGAGACGTTGAGAAGAGGACTGAGAGGTGATACACTTGGCAAATTATAGGATTACTATTGGCGGCGATAATATTCTGCGCAGGGTGGCTACAGAGATAGAGGAAATCCTTGTGGTCATTGATGTATTAAGAGCATCGAGCACAATCGTTACCGCTCTGGCAAACGGTGTCAAAGAGGTGATACCTATCGATAGGGAAGAAATGGCTTCTGGATTAAGAAAAGTGGGATATATCCTGGCTGGGGAACATAAAGGAGTAAAGTTGCCCGATTTTGACCTGGGTAATTCTCCCGTTGAGTTACTCAAGTATATCGAACAATCGAACATCAAGAAAATCGCCTTAAAAACAACTAATAGCACTGAATTAATGACCAAAATAGAAAGTGCACTCATCTGCTCAAGCTTGAATTTAACTGCCGCTAAGCACGAATTAGAAGAGAAGAGCAGGGATGCGAATTTAGTGGTTGTGGGAAGCGGGCATGGAATAACAGAGGACATTGCAGTTGCAATGGCACTTTACAGCAGTCTAAATGATGGATTAGAGATAAACAAAGCGTATTTGAAAGAGTTCATCAGCCGCTGTAATACCGCGAAATATCTAGGTAAAATCGGCTATAAGAAGGATGTTGAATTTATTTCCCAGATAGACAAATACGATGTCGTTCCTGTACTGAGGGAAGGCATAATAAGGGAAATATGAGATATAAGCCAGAGGATTTAAGGCATGATATGGAAGAGGTTTTACCAAACTTGACACGCCAGAAGAAGATGCAAAAGTAGTCTCGGATGCACTTTTAAGAGCCGAAATGCGAGGATTCGGTTCTCACGGCATCTTAAGATTTCCAAAATTCAAATCAAAGGTGAACCGATTAATACGGGATGTTAAAAATGACGGTGCTATGTTCCCGGGGGAGATAGAAGAGATTAAAGAGGAACAAAATAGGGAGGGTATAGAAATCCAGGATGAGATATACAACGAGTTCAAAGAAGTTGTAGTTAAACACTATCTAAAAATCAAGTCTGTGATTTATCACCGCGGAGAGCGCAGAGTACGCAGAGTTTTAAGACGATTTTAATAAGTATTTATATACCCATGAAAAGATATTGAATTGATAAAAGAGGTTTTGGGCCGTTTGGGACTTGCGGATGTTAAAGAGTTCGGGCTATCCTGGGACGATTGCTATAATTATCTCTCCTGATTGGGGTATCAAGTCAAAGTTAGCATTTATAGTTACAGCGCACGTGCGAATAAAATCAAGGTGGCAGATTAATCTAAACTTTTTTGCAAGCAAAAACCATTACTAAAAAAATGCTTACGCTACTTTTTTGCAAGCAAGAATGAATTTCGATGACGTCAATTCAATGACGAGAAAACAGCAGGAAAAACTATTCATTTATTTTAAGTTATGTTAGGTCAGGCATAAAGACAAGAAAAATGAACGAACACGAATACGTAAGGCATTTCACCGCACTCGTGGAGCTGGAACGAGAGGAGCAGATGCGACTGCATGAAGAGGAAATGCAGCGATTAAGCGGCAGGGAGCGAGAAGAGAAAGGCAGAGCTTTTCTGCGGATGAAAGGCAAATCACAAGGTCTGGGATTGGGCGGCAAGCACTTAGTGCGGTTTAGAAAACAGAGCAAGGGCAATGAGACACTACCAGACAGCGAGATAGAAGTTGGGGTTCTCGTTTTGATAAGTAAACAGGGCACGAGCCCGTGGGACGAGGACAACCCTACGGGGACAGTTGCCGAGAAGACTTCTTATTCCATCACGGTTGCATTTGACGATGCACCGCCGGGATTTGTTTTTCGTAAAGACCTCCGAATAGACCTATTTGTGAATGACATCACGTTTCAACGGATGCTCGAGGCGTTAAAGAATTTTAGGCGACTACCAAGCGTGAAAAAGGCTAAACTACTCGGTAATGCGACTCCGGCTTTTGATAAACTACGGGAACCAGAAACGGGATTTTTTAATGCGAAACTGAATAAAAGCCAGCGAGAGGCGGTTTTGAGGTGTTTAGCAGCGCGGGATTTCTTCCTTATTCACGGACCCCCGGGAACCGGGAAGACAATAGCATGCATTGAGATTATCGCACAGCTTGTCGAGCATGACCGTGAGCAGAAGAGGAGCAGTAAGATTCTTGCTGCGGCAGACTCTAACGTGGCGGTGGATAATCTGGTTGAGCGATTAGATGAAATAGGCGTGAAAGTAGTGCGAATAGGGCATCCTGCACGTGTAATCCCTTCTCTAAGGAAAAGAACCCTTGATTATCTGGTTCAGGCAGTGCCGGAATACACAAAGGCACAGGAGCTTAGAAAGAAAGCCAACGCGATAAAAGAACGTATGAAATCCTTTAGCGTGCCTGAAATGCGATGGCGCAGGGGTTTGAGTGACGAAACGATAATGCAACTTGCAAGTGAAGGGAAAACCACACGGGGCATACCGCGGGAAAAGATAGCAGGAATGCGGAACTGGCTTGATTTGAAACACGGCACGGATAAGTTATTCGGCGATGCGAGAGCACTGGAAGAGCGAGCGGTAAAGAGGATTATCCACAATGCAGAGGTGATTTGCGCAACGAACAGCACCGTGGGTTCGGAGATACTCAAAGGCGAGCGGTTCGATTTTGCCGTTATTGACGAAGCGACACAGTCTACTGAGCCCTCTTCCTTAATCTCCGTGCTCTCTGCGAAGCGGTTCATCATGGCTGGCGACCACAAGCAGCTTCCACCTACGATTTTGAACGATGAAGCAGCAAGAGGAAACCTGAGCAAGAGCTTGTTTGAACGGCTTTTGGAACTGCACGGGGATAAAATACGAGCTATGCTTGACGTGCAGTACAGAATGAACGAAGAAATAGCGGAATTCCCCGGTAAGGAGTTCTACGGCGGTAAGCTGAAGGCAGATACAAGCGTGAAGGGGCACAATCTGCTGGATTTGATGCCTGAAAAGCCGAATTCGGGATTAAAGCCCGAACCCGAAGACGCTAAACCGTTTCTGTTTGTTGATACCTGCAGCAGCGAAGGTTACCGGGAGAGGACGAGAGCAGGGTCTACGTCTAAGGAGAACGCAGGAGAAGCGAAATTGGTCGTGGCTATTGCCGAACGGTTGTTAAGCTTGGGTGTAAAACCTGAGGATATTGCCGTTATATCACCTTACGTTGATCAGGTTGCACGCATAAAAAAGGAGTTCAGGGTGGAAGGGCTGGAGATAAAGACGGTGGATGGTTTTCAGGGCCGCGAGAAAGAAGTTGTGATTGTGTCGTTTGTGAGGAGTAACAAATCAGGGGAGGTTGGATTTCTACGTGATTTGAGGAGGCTAAACGTGTCTATAACGCGAGCGAAGAGGAAGTTGGTTTTAATCGGTGATTCTCGTACGCTTGAAAGCGAGGGGTGTTATAAAAGGCTTATTGAGCTGGCGAAGGCGAGAGGGGGGTATAAAAGGCTGGTTGGTGATGAGGGATTCGTTTGAAAGGAGGTTGTATATGGTTTTGTGCCGAAAATGTGTTTTCATGAGCAAAAAGTAAGAAAAAGGGTTCTAAGGAATCTTCGGTGCCGAACTACTTAATCTTTCTATCTGGGTTCATTACTTTTCCCAATATTAGGGGGGTGAATGAGTTACGCTTTGCAATCCATCAAATAACAGTACGATGTTTCTATGGAGGGCTTTCCCGTAAACTTAAAGACAGCACAAAACCAAAGTTGGCGATGCTAACACGCCGAGAGCATATAACTTTAAATCTTAAACAATCACATTTTTATATTTTTTTTTCACATCCAATGGATGAGAAACGAGTACCCGCATTTTAGCAGACCATAAACGGGCAAATAATGTCTTGTTAATCCAAGAAATATCCCTTTTTAACCAATCTGAGCTTGTTGCTGAAAAGAACTTTGAGCTCGTGGGCACCCATTCATTGTGCAAAGAACTTGAGAATATCCACGCTAAATACTTCTGTGCTTCCAGTTCGTCCCAGCCCAGTTCAGATTTCGCGTCCTGGTTGGCACGTTCCACGAAGTATCGCTGACATTTTAGCCATGCAAGGCAACAAGAAATAGTTTGCCCCCACCTGAGATAATCTGCAGGGTGTTGCCTTGGTCTACACTGACTTTTGGGATGAAGCCGTTATCCACTCTTTCGTGACACCCACGAACCGCTTCATCAACTTCTCCTTTACCTCTTCCGTTGCGCCTTCCACCGTTACTCGTATCAACGGCGAGGTATTAGAAGCC
>JAGGZZ010000118.1 GCA_021161765.1 Candidatus Methanophagales archaeon
CTCTGCCTTATCACGGATATTCAAGAATTCATCCAGCGTATTTGTCGTGTTCGCATGCGCAACGTCAAGGCATATACCCAGATTGTCCATATTCACGCCACGCACGATTTGAATGAGCTCATCCGGATACATTCCCAGCATCATATTTATCGCTGGTAGATTCTCCACCGCTATTCGCAATCCGCGTTCAGCGGCAAACGCGCAAAGTGCCGTTAGGCCCTCAATCGCCTTCCGAACCGCCTTTTCCGGCGTATGCACCGATAATGGCGATAAAATACCCGGATGTACCACGCAGATATCATCAACGAACTCGTATGTGCTCTCGATACTCTCTTTTATCTGCCTTATGCTCTCTTCCCATATCCCCTCGTTTACACTCGCAATGTTTATATCCGAGAGAGGCGCGTGTAAGGAAAGAACAAGATTCGTTGTTTCGTAGATTTCCTTTACTCGTTCTCTAAATCCGCCTTCTACCTTTTGCGGACCTTCACCCACTATTTCCCAGCCCTGAAAACCTGCGTCTTCTAACCTGTACATCCAGTCCACCGGGTTGCTGGTGGCATCTACGCACGAAAAACTTATTTTTGCTCTCATAACACTTTTTCTTTTTTGTACAAAAAAGAAAACCTGTGCTAAAAGAAAAAACTTCTTTCTTTGGCAAAGCTTTCTTTTTTAAAGAAAGTTTGTTTAGTAGTCGTCAAGCGAAAGAATAAGTTTGACTATCTCCTTTATCGTCTCTTCTCGGTCTTCAGAATCCGTCGGCAAGTCCACTTTTTTTATTATGTCACCTACTAAATCATCATCTAAAAACTCGCTCAGTGTTATCTTCGGCAAGTCGCTGCTCTTGAACCCTTCAACCAGCACGAAATCAACATCCGACTGCGCCATCTCAGTTAGCAATTCCGTCACCGTTTTACCACGGCGGCAAATTTTTATCGCCTTTTCCTCTGACGTGCCTATAACAACTTCTGCACCGGCGTTAAATAAACGGTCTGTATCTTTTGCGGTGGACGTATCAAAATCAAAATCAAAATCCAAATTCAGTTCATGCGCGTGTTTTATGCATCCTACTTTACCATATTCGTTCAGATAAGGGATTAAATACTCGATAAGAGATGTTTTTCCTGACTTCTTCTTCCCTATTATGGATATGACCTTCATAACAAACTTTTTGCTTTGCAAAAAAGTTTCTTTTTAAATAAAGTTTGTATAGAAGAATACGATGGCAGTAGAAGCGCTTAAAGCGATAAGAGAAGGGGAAGAAGAGGGCAGGAAGTTAATAGAAGAAGCTAAGGGCAGCGCTGCGAAAATATTAAAAGACGCGGATAACGCAGTGAAGCAGCTAAAGGAGAAGGCGCATGCGGCGGAAAAGGATTTAGAAGCCCAGATTTCTGATAAGTATGCACAGGAAGGCAAGAAGGAAGAGGAGGCGATAATGAGGGATGCCACAGCGGAAGTCGAGAAGCAGAAAGCAACTGCAGAATCCAAGTTCAGTAGCACGGTAAACCTCGTGTTAGAACGAATTTTAGGTTTGAGGTGATTCCGGTGGGTGCGACAGAGATAGTAGAGAAGATAAAGGAAGAAGCAGCTTCGGAGGAGGCGCGAATAATTAGCGAAGCAAAGGAGAAAGCAAAGCTCAAGCTCGAAGAAGCGAAAGCTCAGATAGAAGTGCAAAAGAAAAATTTTATTGCCGCTGAGGAACGGAAAGGAGTTGAGGAGCGCGAGCGAATGGTTCGAGCCGCGCGATTAAATGCGAGAAAACTCAAATGGCAATCTGAAGAGGGATTGATAGCGAAAGTGTTAGAGGAATCAATGAAGAGGATAACCGAAGTAAAAAAAGAAGGTTTCAAAGGTAATTCATATTCAAATATCCTGGCTGGCTTGATAAAGGATGCTGCGATGAGTATAATCGCTGGAAGTGGGGGTACAAGTACAAGCACAAGCCGTGGTGGTAGCGAACTGAACGTGATACTCAGCGATGAGGATGCCAATGCATCTTTTGTGACCCCAGATATGCTAAACAAGATAGCAGATGAAATAAGCGACGGCATCGGCGCCGGGGGCGTGAAGGTGCATTTATCATTATCGGATGACCGGATAAGGTCGGCAGGGGGAGTTATAGTACGAGGAAAAGACGGAAAGATAGAGGTGAACAATACTTTTGAACAGCGAATGGCACGTTTTTCCACCCGTTTACGAGAAGAGATAGTAAAAAATATGTTAAGTAGGAGATAGAGATGGGCTTTACATACGTTGAAATCACGGTATACAATCCGGCAGATTTGACCTCTTGGAGAAAAATTGAACTTTTGGTGGATAGTGGTGCGCTGTTCACCGCCATACCCCGGGGTCTGCTTGAAGAGCTTGGGCTCACTCCCGTAGCCAGAAGAAGGCTAAAGGTTTTTGGTGGCGGTATTATCGAGAGAGATATAGGCGGCGCAGTCGTGGAACATGAAGGTAAGCGAGCGGTGGTTCCTGTTATTTTCGGTAACGCTGAAGACATCCCCGTGCTTGGCGCTACCGCACTGGAATCGTTAGGCTATCAATTAGACCCGGTAACGAAAGAGTTGAAGCCGATAGAATTGCTAATGTTAATGTTAAAGGTAAAACAAATTATAGACACAGATTAACGCAGATTAACACAGATAACTCAACAAATCCGTGTAAATCTGTGTAAATCTGTGTCTTAAATAGAGGGAAGTTATACTTTATATACGACAAAAAAAAGAGGATAAAAGATGATTGCGGTAATTGGCGACCCTGAAACTGCTGCTGGTTTTCGGCTCGCAGGCGTAAAAGAAGTGCACGAGTACCCGTATCCCCCCGATGGTGGAGAAGACGTTGCTCGTATGTTAGATAAATTAGCAAAGGATGGATTTGCCATCATAATCATAACCGAAAGATTTGCTGCGGAAGCCCGGAACAGAGACAAGATAAGGGAGATAAACGCGGAGAAAAAAGGTGTAATGCCCATTATCGTTGAAGTGCCAGACAAGAAAGGGCCGATGGAGAAAGAGATTGATGAGATAGGAAGGCTAATAAAACGTGCCGTGGGTGTTGCGGTTAAGTAAATCAGCGGTTTGGTTTTTCGGTTATCTATAATATTTCCGAAAAGTAACCACAAGATTACACAGATTTTCACGAGAAAAATCTCCGATTTCTGGTCTGGTGTTAATCTCGTGAAATCTCGTGGTTTATTAATTGCAATTTATTATTGGAATGACTATAATATTATACTATTTAATGTGATGGAGGCAATAGAAGTAAAGGACTTAGTGAAGAGGTATCGGGGCAATGGCTTCGCTGCCGTTGACCACATCTCTTTTAACGTGGAAAGCGGCGAGATATTTGCTTTACTCGGTCCTAATGGGGCAGGAAAGACAACTACGATAAAAATGCTGACCACTCTGCTGAAGTCCACTTCGGGAACGGCAAAGGTTGCGGGGTTTGATGTCGGTAAGGATAAGGACAGCGTGAGGAAGAGTATAGGGATTGTATTTCAAGAACCCTCTCTGGACTGGAGATTAACAGGCAGGGAGAATCTGGATTTCCATGCCAGGATATACGGAATAGGAAGGAAAGCAAGAGAGGATAGGATAGAAGAGGTTTTAAAGCTCGTTGAACTGGAAGACAAAGCGGACGTGGCAGTGGATAAGTATTCAGGGGGGATGAAACGCCGTTTAGAGCTTGCAAGATGCTTTATCCACTATCCCAAAGTCCTGTTCTTAGACGAGCCCACTCTGGGATTGGATACGCACACGAGGAGAAGGATATGGGATTACATACGGGAGATGAACGCTAGCGAAGGAGTAACGATTGTATTGACCACGCATCACATGGAAGAAGCGGATTATCTTTGTGCACGTGTAGGGATTATGGACAGGGGGAAGATAATTGCTCTTGACACACTGAAAAACCTGAAGGATTTGATAGGTTCGGATTTGGTTAGTTTGGAAATGAATACGGGGAGTTATAACGTGGAAGTTTTCAAAAAGCTTGATTTTGTTAACGACTTTAGAAAATACGATGATTTTGTTACGTTGAAGATGGAAAGGGGCGATTTAAGAATTCCAGCGATTATGGAGGTTGCGAAGCTGGCTGGGATAGAGATAAAATCAGTGAATTTGAGGAAACCGAGCCTGGAGGATGTGTTCTTGCATTTCACGGGGCGGAGGATAAGGGACTAAGTTCCCCGATAGTCATTGAGTATCAACCGAAATGTTCTGTTTTTCAATTTGACCATTCTTAAAGAAGGCATGAACTATTTTTAGTTCTACGTTTTTCATTACCACACTGAAAAAGTGAA
>JAGGZZ010000100.1 GCA_021161765.1 Candidatus Methanophagales archaeon
ATATGGCAAAAGGTCTCGCGCTATGCGCCTCAAATATCTTTCCAAACAAGCCCCAACAGATATGCCAGGTACATTTCATTAGAAATCTGGAAAAAGATCTGGTAACCGGGTATCACAAGCGTTTGAAGTACGCGATGGTTAAACACGGGCTTACTCGCCGGTTAAGAGCGCTGCGCAACGCAGAAAGTGGAGACAACGACATGAAGAAGCTTCAACAGCGGTGGGTGCACATAGCCGTGGATTACTTGCTCTACCCCATAGAAAAGCATGTTAAATGGATAAGCCACCCAATATCGTATATCGTCCAATATTATCGGATTAGAGAGGTATCTAACCTGGTTAACAGGCTAATCCGCTGGAACGCATCGAATCAGTTTGTCTACAAACCATTGATGGACTTGAATACGTGTTTAAGGTCCGTTCTGGAGGATTCAGAGGTGTTTAAGTATTATTGCCTCCTGGATAAAACGTTGGAATGGCTGGACGAGTTGCGTGATAACTTGAGGCTAAGCCGCAGAACTAATCTGAAAGACACTCCACCGGACGATATTGACCTTGAGGTTATTACGAAGAATATAAGGGTCGTATTGGCTAGAATCAGTGAGGAAAGCCGAGAACGGGGAGGAGAATATCCACAAATTGCATCTGCGAGAGACCAATAGCGAGATGGAACAATTTGGGGACTTGTTAGCAATCCTATCAAACTTATGGAACCCAACGTATCAGAAAGAAATACTGCGTGATGTGGTGGATCTTAGTTATTCTTTGAGTCCTTTTGTAAATGACCTTCCAATACTCCGAAAAGAATATCGCGAAACAAGAAAAGGTCCCGAAATACCAATTGCTGATGAAAAACGGATGGGTATTCTGGAAGATTTTATACAAGCTTTAGAGACGACTGGATCATCCAATGAATTGGTCTATACATTACAATCCATTTTAGGTGTAGAGGCAGATATGGAGGCGGTTTGCTTATGCTGAAAAAATCCAAGCCTATCTTGACGGCATGGATGACGCGCTATCTTGCGGTTACTCCAGCCTTTCTCGTGTAGTTCTTTTGCCTTCTTACGCTTAAATATTAACAACTTTTTGTTCATTTCAGACACTCCTCTCACATGCAAGAGTGCCCCACTTCTATATCAAACTCAACCACCCTACTCTGGGAGCTAATGGGACATACGAGGGGGTTAATGACCATAATCTCTTAGAAGGCATCATCAATATTTACTGTGGTGGTGATCCAGAAGCCCTTGCATCGATGACGCAGGAAGAGCTTGTTGAGCTTGTTAAGAATGCAACGGTTAATGCATCTGGTAGTGATGACCTTTTGCAGGAGTTACATTTATCCGTAGAAGAGAAAGTAGAAAGTTTCGACACAGGGGCGTCAGCTAATCCATACCCAAGCATCATGGGAAACCATACGGGTACAATCAAACCCAATCATACTGTTATTGCAACCAAAATGTACACTTATTCCTGCACAGGAACTGGCGGACACATCGAATACGCTCATATTTGGAACTCCACATGGAACGCAACCGCAACCTGGGAAGGCTATGCAGGCGATTGGCACAACATCACTTTTGACAGGACCGTTGTTCTATTAGCAAATGAAAATTACAGCTACACTATCAGGACAGGCTCTTATCCACAAATTCACCATACGCCCGCACTGCCCACCGCCAATGGCTGGATAAACTGCACCAACACGGTTAAACTAAAATAAATCTGCGTCCTAAATAGGTAGAAGTTATACTTTATATACAACAAGAAAAAGTTTGAGATGTGGGTAGAAAAATACAGACCGAAGAAGCTGGATGAAATCTCTGGGCAAGCCCAGGTAGCGAACAGGATAAAAGGGTTCGTCAAGGAAAAGACGATCCCCAATCTACTGCTCTGGGGTCCAAAGGGTACGGGCAAGACGTCTTTTGTTTATGCGCTTGCGAATGAACTCTACGGCTCTTATGACGAGAACATCATGCTTATAGAAACTTCAGATTTCGTTGAACAGCGTAAAAAATGGTTAAGCGAGGATAAAAGATTCAAATTCTTTTATGACGAGCAGAAATCCGCGATAGACATTTTCAAGGAGATAATAAGGGAATATGCCGCGTTGAGGCCCATAGATGCTCCCTTCAAGTTACTATTTTTCAATAACGCCGATTTACTTCCCGGGAATGCGCAACAAGCGTTACGAAGAGTTATAGAACGTAGCAACAAAACATGCAGGTTCATCTTCTCCACCACGAGACCCGCGGGCGTCATCCCTGCTATAAGGTCAAGATGCCTGAACCTCCACTTCACGCCTCTGGACAAAAGCGATGCGCTGGATGCGTTGATAGACTCAATAGCAGAGGGAGAAGGGCTAAATCTTACGGAAGGCGGTTTAAAAACGCTGCGGGAATATGCGAGAGGCGATGCCGGCGCGGCTATAAATATGCTTGAAGCAGCAGCAATGACAACAAGGGCAAAGACAAAAACAATAGATGCCATTGGAATAGAGAATGCCGTGCAAAATGCGTTTTTTCAACGAAATAGAGCGGAGGAGTTGATAGATTCCGCTTGTGCGGGACGGTATAAAGACGTGCGGGCGGGCTTAGAATTTCTGATACGAGATGAGAAGATGGGGGGGAAAGAGATTCTGGTGGAGATACACGAGGCGCTGCGAAGGAAGATGAAAATTTCAGGAATGGCGATGGGCGAGGAAGAAGAGCAGAACTTGGTGAAAAGATTCGCTCGGATTGTGCTATACGAAGGCGAGGCGGATTTAAAACTTTGTAATTCATTAAATAGCATCATACACTTAGAAGAGATGATGACACACTTTTTCTTTTTAGAAAAAAGAAAACCTGTGCTAAAAGAAAAAAAATAGGATGGAGAAGAGAAATGGGATGTGTATTCTGTGAAATTGTTGAAGGGGGTTTAAAAGCAGAGCGGATTTATGAAACGGAGGGTGTATTGGCTTTCCTGGATATAAATCCGAGGGCGCCGGGGCACAGTCTGGTTATACCCAAGAAACACGTGAGTCTACTCGCGGATTTAGAGGATGAGCTGGTTGCGGAGCTGTTTATTGCAACAAGAGAGACATTAAAGATATTGAAGAAAGCACTGAATCCAGACGGGTTTAACATAGGGATAAATGAGGGAAAGGCGGCGGGTCAGGAGATTCCGCACCTGCATGTAAACGTCTTTCCACGGTTCAGAGGCGATGGCGGTAAGCCCGTGCATAGTGTTGTGAACAACCCACCTGAAAACATTTCGGAGATAGCCGACAAAATAAGAAGTAGCTTGAAAGAATAGTCATTCCGAAAATTATGAGACACAGATTTACACAACACTTTTTCTTTTTCACAAAAAGAAAACCTGTGCTAAAAGAAAAACTGAGAGAATGTTTCTAGTCAAGGTTTTTATCGAAGGTAAAAAAAAGTTGTTGGTAAAGCTTTTCGTTCTAAGAAAGGGTTTCTTGTTCGTTTCATCCGTGTTAATCTGCGTTAATCTGTGTCTTATAATTTATTTTCTATTTTCTTGTGTTAATCTCGTGGTTTATTAATTGCAATTACGCCTTCTCCTTCACATATATCATGTCCCCTTCTTTCAGCCTACCGAGATAAGCTAAATTAGAAGGAGAGAGGGAAGAAAAAGAAAGGACGAGGTTAGCACCGTCAAAGGTCTCACCCGTGGGTCCATACTTCTTACTGTCATCCAATCGGACGCCCATTACCCCCCGGTTTGACCGTGACATGTTTGTAACTCCTACTATTCCCTTTTCGACCTTCTCTTTTGCCAGGTTCTCAGGGACAAGTGTCCCCGCTTCTTCGGCACTTCCCTTAAACAGGACCATCATCCCGGGAACAGCGAAATGGACCTTCAAAAGCCCTATTGGTCGGTTAATCAAGCCCGAAACCTTTTTGAAATACCACACGGTCTTGGGCGCTTCGCGGTGAAAGAGTTCCACATCAAATACGCCTTCCGCATCAACGCCCACGGTCCTCACTGTTCCCCTGTCCATAATTTCCATCGTCAGTGCGGGCTCCTGGTCTACGACAATTGCATCGTCACTATCATTTCCTTCCCTTACCTGCTCAATATTCTCAGCTTCAAAAAACTCCTCCGCTTCCTTTTGTGTCTTGCCCACCACCATCATCCATCTTGGCTCACTCGTGGTGTAAATCGTGTCCCCCGAACGAGCGTAATCCATCAATTCGCTGCCCTGTATTATCTCACCAAATACGTTATGAGAGGGATGCGGCAGTCTGCTTTCCTTATACGTATAAATCTTCCCTTTCTCCGTCCCTGCGTTCCTTGCCGTCAGGTAATTTTTCGACCGGTAGCTGATGTTCTCATCCGGTAAATTAAGCCCTTTTAACGCTTCAGAAGCCAGATAAGTATGTGAATGGTCATCTATATGCAAAACCATATCTCTTGTAAGAGACAAGAAATGCTCGCTTGACATCGGCGCTTCTCGAAACAGTTTTACTGTTGCGAACGTGAATATCTCCTGCCCTTCCTCTATCTCGGTATTCAAGTCAGAGGTGACGAAACCTGTTCTCTCCGCTTTTGTTACAATTGGCGTTATCTCCTCTATTCTATTCCCCTCGCGCAAATCCGAAATAATGCTTCTCCCTCTCGTTAGTTTCCCGATTATGGCATCGGGGCCCGTCCCATAAGCAGCTTCGTGTTCCCGCTTACTTATCATAAGGTACGTCATGCCCGGGTCAAAGCCGCCAAAGCCGAAGAAAACATCCCATTTCTTGTACCGACACTCGCTCTTTTCTACGCTCAGATTCGTCTCTATCGGCCCAATAGCAGTTATATCCTCGCTCTCCCACCCTATCGTACCTCGTTCATCGTGGAATTTCTTATAATCTTTGTAGAATTCCGACATCGCTTCAGTTTCAGTTTCTGCTTTCGCTTCAGCCTCTTTTCCCCGTGTTATCTTTATCCTCGCCTCTCCCGCTTTTGTTTTCACCGCGAATTCGTTTTTTAACGCCTTTTTCTCCTTCTCCGAAATAACGGCTACTATACAGCCTGGCTTGTATACGCCATCCAGCTCTTCGATAATGTCCCCTAACGTTTTACTTCGGACTTCCTGTGTCGCACCGTTAAGTTTGATCTTCATAATAATACTTCTTACTGTCAGGCACTTTTAAAGTTTTCCTTTTTTTCATTTCAGGAGCATATATAATGAATATGCAATGAACGTGAAACTACTCAGGGTAACGGAAAACGGAACAAATCTGGTTGCCGAAGCTGCGAGGATAAGCGGCGTTTCTTCGATTCAAACCGCGAAAGGAATAATTGAGCTAATTACAGATAACGATTATTCTTCGGCACTTGAGCATATCCATTTCACGTTCGATATTTCAGCGATAAGTGTGGCGTTGAGCCGGGAATTGCTAGAGCACCGGATTGCCTCGCACACCGCGAGAAGCACGAGGTATATGGAAGAAAAGGGGTTTAGTTACTATGTTCCGCGTGAATTAGAAGAGCGAGAAGGGGGGGAAGGGGAAGGGGTGCGGATTTACAAGGAAGCGATGGCTCGTGCCGGCGAGGCATACACAAAGTTGCGAGAACTCGGCGTTGCGAGAGAACAGGCGAGATATGTCTTGCCTATGGCACTGCACACGCATTACGTGGTTACAATGAACGTTCGCAGCCTGATAAACTTCTTTATGCTCCGGCTATGTGTACGGGCGTCACCGGAAATCAGAGAGCTTGCGATGCGCATGTATAAAGTATGCATGGACGAATACCCCGATATTTTCTCGCGGATATGGTGTCGGGGATTCACGCTCGGCGTATGCCCGGAGAATGAAGTTAGACCGCCCCAATGTCCATTCAAAAAGTTGGTGCCGAAGAAGCGAGAAATAAAAAGTCAATTTGAAGAACAGGCACAGCGGATAATAGAAGAGGATTTAAAAAAATGGACAAAGAAATAGAACAATTAAATTTGCAGGCGCAGGAGTACGCGACGCGATTAAATGACGTTCTGAACGAAATCAGGCGCGTGATTGTGGGTCAAGAATCAGTATTGAACAAATTGCTGATTTGTCTTGTCGCAGATGGGCATGTTCTCCTTGAAGGTGTCCCCGGGCTGGCAAAGACATTGATGGTGAAGACGTTATCTGACACCCTTTCTGCAAGATTCCGCCGAATCCAGTTCACCCCTGACCTGCTTCCCGCGGACATCACCAGGACGAAGATATATGACCACCGCACGGCGAGTTTTACCACGCAGAAAGGTCCTATCTTCTCTAATTTTGTGCTTGCGGATGAAATAAACCGGTCCCCGCCAAAGGTTCAATCCGCGTTGTTAGAAGCCATGCAGGAAAGGCAGGTGAGCATACAGGGAGAAACATTTGGAT
>JAGGZZ010000082.1 GCA_021161765.1 Candidatus Methanophagales archaeon
AAAAAAACCCCCAAATTGTTTATAATGGAAAACAAATATAAAAACTTGCGAGCAAAGTGAAGGTGTATCCAATTGAAAAAAATTAACGCCCTCACGTTATTGTGACGTAGGTCACACTTTTTTATTTCATGTTAAAAATAATCCAAAATAACAGCCCAACAGAATCGCGAAAACACCGCCAAATAGCGTGGCTAAGATGTTCACGTGATGTTTATTCAATTTAAGTGGCTTTCTGTCCTCCACCGTCGCGCCGAGGAGGCTGTCCACGATACCGCCTAAGAATCCCGAGAGGAGACAGACGCCGGTGAGCAATAAAACGGTTCTTGGTGACTTTTGAACGCCAAACCAAAACGCAAGCGCGGCAAGAGAAATCAAACCTGAACCGAGCATTGATGCGCCAAGACCAGGTAAACTGACGCCGCCGTTCGTGCCCACAGGCACTTTTTTAAGCGTTGTAATCAGCTTCGGATTGCCCTCTGCCTGCCCGATTTCCGTTGAAAACGTGTCTGCGCAAGCGGTAGCAACCGCGCCGGAGAACCCGAGCAATAGAATCGTGTTTCCGCTTTGGCTTTGACTCTGGCAGGAAATAGCGTAGTAGAGCAGCGCGAAAATCACGGGTGACAGGCCATTGCCAAGCACGTTATTTATGTTTCGCATACCCTTGTTTCCCTCGGCAACGCCAAGTTCTGCCTTTCTGTCGTATTTGTATTTCGTGACTAAATTACCGGACAGGAAGAATGTAAGCAATACAAGCACCCCAGCGCAGCCAAACCGTGGTCCCAGCGCTAACAGGATTATCGCACCCAGTATGAGCGTTCCGATAAGCGCGGAAGTGTTTATTTTACGTTTTACATAAGCATAAAGCACGAGCGAAAAAGCTATCAATAATATAAGCACAGCTACCGTTACCGGGAACAGGTGCTGATGCATGAGTTCGCTGAATAACATGGTAATTCCGAATAGATTTTTTTTCTATATAAACATTCCACCGATTTTTTAGACTCTCTTTATCAGCATAGATAAATTCAAGTCCTTTTCTACTATCTTCTCATATTTGCCTCGTATATGCGGCTTGATCTTCTCCAAATCCCATACCCCCGATATTATCTCTCCGACCAACTCGCCATCGTCAAATACTCGTACCACTTCGTCATTGTCTGATACCACTACCGCCACGGCATCTGTTTCTTTAGAGATGGAAGCGGCAGCCATGTGCCTGCTGCCAAAACCCATTGGAAGGTCTATATTCCGGGAACTTGCTTCAATATGCCTTGCTGCTGAAAGAACGTATCCATCACCGCTAACAACAAAAGCGCCGTCCAGCTTCGCAAGCTCCTTTATCGTTCCCTGTATATCCGCTTCCCTTATGTCCTTTATTTCCCTAGGATAGGGAGCAAGCGGGTCTAAAATCATCGGTTTTGATTTCTCTAATACTTTCTCTTCGTCACCCACCACAAACAGCGTGCCCTTCCTCATCTTGTTTATACTTTGCCTTGCTATCCCCGCTGCTATCTCTATCACCGTCTCTAACACTTCAGGATTACATTTTCTCCCCACCCTACTACAAATTCGCTCTGCCATTTTTATTTCCTATTCTATTCTGCCAATAATTATTACTGCTCTCTAACTTTATAAAATAAAACCAAAGGGAAAAATGGGGAATACGAGGAAAACAAAATCATATTCACCTTCGCATATAACCGGCTTCTTTGAGATACGGGACGACAGAAATCCCCTGTATAAAGGCTCAGTGGGAGGAGGAATCGTATTAGAAAAGGGCTGTGTGACCGAAGCTTCTTTCGATAACGAGTTCCATCAAAAGGGAACAAAGGCAGAAATAGAAATAAAAATAAATGGCGTGGAAGAAGAGGCAAATACCTCCAAATACGTTGTGGAGACTTTAGCAGGAAAGTATGAGGATGAGCACGAGCACGAGCTCAACGTTACCGTGTCAACGGAGTTTGATGTGCCAGTCGGCGCAGGGCTTGGTGCAAGCGGTGCGGGTGCGCTCAGTACGGCACTCGCATTAAACCGGCTCTTATCGCTTGGCATGACCACAATCGAGGTGGCGCAAATCGCGCATCTTGCAGAAGTGGAAAACAACACGGGTCTGAGCGATGTAATTGCCGAGACCTACGGTGGCGTAGTAATAAGAAAGAAACCGGGTCCTCCCGGTATAGGCATTATTGATACGATACCGCACGAGCGGCAGAAAATAAGCTATGTCGTGTTTGGAACGCGAGCCACAAGAGCCGTTTTGGTGGATAATTCGATGAAAAGGCAAATAAACAAAGCGGGCAGGGAAGCAATGAAGGAACTGGTCAGGAAACCGAGTTTAGATAATTTCATGCGTGTGTCAAGAAAATTTTCGCTACACAGCGAATTAATAAGTGATAAATGCCGCGATGCGATAGAGGCGGTGGAAGCAGAAGGGAGCGTTGCAAGTGCCGCGATGATAGGTGATACGGTTTTTGTTGTTGGCGATAGTGAAGCACTGGAGGAGTTTGGAGAAGTACGAGAGAGCAGAATATCGGTGGTGGGTGCAAATTGCTTTCGGTGAATCCATTCCCATAGCGATGTAGCTTGGCACGGTTACATTTCAAAACTCACCGCAGAGAACGCGGAATTAGAGGTTTAGTTTATTAGCGGTTCAGCTCGTTAGCTAAACATCCAAACCGCTAAACCGCTATCCTCTGCACCCTCTGTGAACTCTGCGGTTAATTTATTAGAAAGGCAATAATGCCTTTAGCATGAAGTACGGCACAATGTTTTATAGGCATCTAATCTCGAACGTACCTTGAAACGATACTATTAACGCCATCAGCGCCGATAACTACCTTTGCATTGTACTCCCCCTTATTGGTTTCTACAACTATCGTTGACGGTTTCTGGTTTAGAGATCGCGCTTTTTCAACTTCATGAAGCTCAACACCGGCATCAACTGCTTTTGAAACGAGGAACGCATCAAATTTATATCAACCACGGTAAAACAACATTTCTCTCACATCTCCCCAGTTCACTTCCGTCATCACGCACCCGGTCTTTAAAAGCACTACGCCAATCATTGGAACACCCTTTGAAGTAACGTATCTCATTGTTTCGTAAAGGTCCTGCTGACATGCAACACCCATTGCAGCCATAGGCTTTTTGTCCCTTACTGCACGCTTAACAAACTCGCCACCAGGAGCGATACAAATATTTATCCCATGTTCATCACACATCCTTTTAATCTCTGCAATCTCGCATCTACCACATTCTTTGCATATTATTCCTTCTTGCGGCGACGTCTTCGCCGGACATTCGATGTTGCGAAGGCACTGGGGCAAGAACAGCAATCTCTTATCCACCGGTGTATTTCCATACGCATCTTTGTATATGGAATTCAGCAGTGCAATGCCTACCTCATCCACGATTACAGGATTTATGTGGAAGTAACCGAGGAATAGCTTGGAGGGCTGGTAAAATAGGTTGAGCACAAAGAGCGTGAATCGTGGGAACATGTCCCGTTTATAGATAGCTAAGCTTACGGCAGTCAAAATTAGCGCTGCCGCTAATATAACAAGGACGATAAAAATTTCTCCTACTATTACATACACCGAAGCCGGGATTAGACCGTTCATTTTGATTTCGTAATTTGCATTTTGCATTTATTTATTATTTCTTCATAGTCAACGGTGGTATTGACACATCCCGAAGTTGTTAGAGGCACGCCTTGCGCTGGTATGCCCATGAGCTTTGCGTTTAACATCCCTTCGTGCAGATTAGGGTAGCAAGCAATACCCACCACCGCTTTTGGTTTTGGTCTGCTGTGCATGAGAATCCTTCCTGTAAACGTCCCACCAGGCGATATGAACATTCTGATGCCAAGCTCCTTAGAAACAGCGCTTAGTTCCGCAATCACGCATTTACCACATTCCATACACTGGATACCGTCCACCGAGTTCAGTTTAGCGGGGCATTCCGCGCTTCGGATGCACTGCGGCAGGAGTAGAACACGATCCTCCATGCTCGTGGCGGCGAAATCGGGATAGTTAAGTGCGTTTCTTATCTCTACCGATACGCGATCTATCAGAGCTGGGTCAACACGAAAGAAGGAAAGCAGCCGGCGTAACGGCTCGTAAAGCAAAGTTATTATGAACAACACGAAATTAGGCAATATTATTCTTTTCGTGTGTAACGTAAAGGAGCAGAAGAAGAGAGCTAATGCTAAGAGAACCACGAATGCTATTGCTAAAATTATTATTACCCTCCCTATTGCTTCAAGCACCAAACTCTCTTTGAGAAAGAAAGCGTGAGCAAATGGACTGAAAAATGTCATATATTTCTTAATGTTTTCTTTTTGTAAAAAGGTTTTATTGTATAAAGAGGCTGTCCCACAAATCAACCTCATAATTTTATTATACACAAAGGCACACGACAGTAAATCAATATTAATCGTAAGTTCAAGACACTTCATAGGTAAATAGGAATGAAACGTCAAAAAGTCGTTACCCGAGATGCAAAATTAGCAATAAAACCTGCAATATTACCTTCAGATTATGAGCCGTGCATACAAGATTATGCTCTATCCGCACGTTTTCTATCCCTCTTGTCAGAAACTCCCTAAACTTCAAATTATGCTTAATGTTATACTCATACTCGCCCTTTCTGCTGAGTATCTCACCACTGGGGCATAGAAACTGGTCTGTTTCTTCATCATAATCGAAGGAATCCTTTGAGAATAGATTCACCTTCGGCTTATTTCCCTTCATCTCCCCCGCCTGCTTGCGATCTGGAATATAGCCGTCTAACCCGCTCGTCTCCAGGTATCGCAGGTTAGGGCCACTGAAATATCCGTTATCAAAGCTCATTTTCGCACCCTCCGGTAGTTTCTCCACGTTTTCCAGCGTACTATTCACCTGCGACTCTAACTGTGCGTGATCCATGCAATCCTGTGTGACATCATTGGCAACGATTAGCCCCGAATCGTGATCTACAGTGATTTGCGGGTTGTATGACAGTTCGATCCGCTCCTTCTTGTTCTTCATAAATCTTGCTTCCGGGTCAGTTATACTTACAGCGCTCTGTCCACTCTTATTTAGCTCCCCTTCCGCCTTATCGAGCTTTTCAATAATCTGCTCCTTCTGCAGCTCATCGCCAAGCACATGCTGCTCGATAATCTTCTTCGCCGCGTTCTTCATTTTCTTGCCTGAGGCTTCTTCAATCTCCTTTATCTTCTCGCGAAGCTTCTCCTGTGTATTGAGTTCGGGTGGAAGCTCATCGCCCCGCTTATCCCCATAGAGCTTGTCTTCCTCATCGTCTATCGCAATCCCTCTCTCTATTATCCTCCTGATCTCCTCTATCTCTTCCTTGCTCAGCGTGTAATTGTTTGAGGCGTTGGCTTTCATCTTAGTGCCATCCGTTGAGATATGTCCCAGGCCCAAAATTCCCAACGCTTTGGCAGTCGTGACGGTTTCCTTGAACGTATTTTCAATTAGGTCTTTGCACTCCTTTTTAAAATTGCATATCGTCCTGAAATCGGGCTTCTCATTCCCGGTGAGGTACATGTAGACCACATTCTCATGAGCGAGCTTTGCTATCTTTCTCGAAGACCATACGGCATCAACGGACGCCATTATCACCAGTCTTAGCAGCATCCGGCGTGAATACGCAGGATTGCCAGGTCCAGACCTGTACTTCTGCTCCACTTCACTAACATCTACACCATTCACGATAGCAATAACCAGGTAGCAAATATGGTCTACCGGTACGAGATCACTAACAGCCGGGGGCAATAGCCACGACTGCCCCATTTTGTCGCTTCTTACCGCCATTCCTTACCATTCCCCTAATTATATAATCAAAAAATGATTGTACATGTCATAATAAAAGCTTTTCGGTTTTATTTCGCTTGGAACTAAATCAGGTGTTCTTCTAAGCGGTATTTTTGTAACTTGAGAAAGCTCTGGCTATAAATGTGCATTGAATTTGAAAGAAAGCGTTTTTAGATGTGTGTACTATTGTATAATATCTGCTGATTGTTTGGTAATTATTGGACAGCCTCTAGAGGTGCGCAAAAATAGTTAGATATGAAGTAATCTATAATAGACTCCACATCGAGTCCCATTCTTAAAATTTCACCACAATTCCTATGAAAGATTTGGTCTTCTTCCACTTTTACCTCGTGATTTAGGCACTACAGAGGATAGCGAAGTCTCAGTAAGCTTTAATCTCATTTCCGAATCCATTTTCATTTATTATGGGTCTGGCTTCTTTAGGGTAATAAAATGCATTGTAAT
>JAGGZZ010000268.1 GCA_021161765.1 Candidatus Methanophagales archaeon
ACATTTCAAGGAAGATGGCTACAATAGACCTGACGCAACTGGTTACGAAAGGTTTATTGATCAGAGTTGGTGAAGGGAAGCGAGATATACGTTATATTCTGCCAAATTACGCAAAAATTACGCAAAACGGAGGCGACTCTTTTTGACCGGATGTATATTATGGAACTGTGGGATTGTCACAATCACCGATGGACGGGCAATAAATGTAGAAGAGGTGTCGATAACATGACCGAAGTATCGGTTGCGATTTCGACAGGGGGTTGCGCCATATACTATAAATACATAGTAGCTATAAAGCATAGGGAAAAGGAATAAAATCGAAAATTTGCCTCGAAATATGAAAACATTAAAACAAAATGAATACGTGATAATTTACGAGGACATAGTCGCAAAGATAATCTTTTCAAAAGCTTCGCAGATGCTTACAAAACTCGCAATCCCATTTTCAATTGATGATATAAAAGAAGAAAGCGACGCTGAAGATGATTCGTGGAGGTACACAGTGATTAAGATAAAGATAAAAGTCAAGGAAGATTTCAATCGAATTTCTGACGAGATTATTAGCTATGCTTACTCTGATATTAATCCAAGGGATGCAACAAGGGTATTATTGGTGCTTGAGAATGTTTAATCCCATAGAATTCTTAGATTTGGCAAGGGGGCTCCTACGCCTAGGTGGTGGAGAAGGGAAAATAAGAACGGCTATAGGCAGGGCGTATTACGGTTCTTTTCTAGTTGCGAGAGATGCCGTTGGTATAAATGAAAAGACACCGGAGGTGCACAGAAGAGTTGTGAGTGTTTTATACAGAAGGAATCCAGTTATCGCTAACAAATTACATCTACTAAGAAGGCAAAGGAACTTTGCAGATTATGATACAAGAATCACTTTAAGTGTGACCGATGCAGAAAATGCTATAGTGCTTGCGGAAGCCGTTATTGACGAGGTAAGTTCATGGAGATAGAAAAGTGAAAAAAAACCTTGACTAAAGAAACAAGTCTTTTTTTTCTTTTAGCACAAACCTTTTCTTAAAAAGAAAAGCTTTACCAAAAGAACTATGCTTTCTTAGCACAGGTTCTTTCTTTAGAAAGAAAGTGTTTCCTAAAAAAGAAAAAGTGTTATGAAAAGAATCGCGGGAATACCCGCATATAACAAACAATATCCAGTCTGCGGCGTGATACACGCAGCTGAAGAGTATGTGGATGAGATTATCGTCGTGGATGACGGAAGCACAGATGATACGTCAAAGCTTGCGAAACGAGCTGGTGCTATTGTGCTAAGACATGAAACGAATAAAGGTAAGACTGCAGCGGTTCGAACGCTAATAAACGAGGTGATAAGAAGAGATGCGGATGTGCTGGTTTTATTAGATTCGGACGGACAGCACGACCCTGATGAGATTCCCGTGCTTATAAAACCAGTCATAGAAGACGGCTATGATTTAGCGATAGGGTCAAGGAAATTGAAGGAATCGAAAAGTAAGGGCAAAAGGCCTTTTATTCGTCCTCTGGGGCAGTTTGTGCTGAAGATTGGTCTAAGCACGATAACCAGGAAGAGGCATAGCGACCCGGAAAGGGGGATTCAGGGCGCTTTCGAGACGTGCAATGGAGGTAATGGAATTCAAGTTTAGGGGTACAGGGTTTTCAGTGGAGGCAGAGATGATATATTTAGCGGAGAAGCACGGTTTAAATACGATAGAAGTGCCAATAACGGAGATTTACGTTGAGAATGGCTCAACGCTGAATCCCTGGAGGCGTGGATTTGGTAATTTAGGAACAATCATCGCATGGGTTTCGGAGAAGAGACCCCTGTTCTTCTTCGGAATTGCAGGGGCGGTGTTCACGATTATCGGGTTGATATTTGGTGCAAATGTGCTGTATATTGCTAATGCAGGAGGGGGCGTTGCAGTTGGGTCTGCGCTTGAAAAAGGAATATTGCAGACAAAGATTTAAGGGTTTTTATAATCCTGGATGTAAATAAAAATATACGGTGATGGAAATGAGAGAAGAACTAAAATTTTTTGCGTCTTTTCCGAAGGAATTGGAGCAGTTTAGGGGAAAGCATGTAGCGATGATTGGAAGAAGGGTAGTTGCATCAGGGGATTCTGCTAAGGAGGTTTTTGAAAAGGCAAGGAAGGAATATCCAGAGAAGATGCCCGTTTTAGCATTCATACCAAGAAAGGAAGCGTTAGTGCTTCTGCTTCGGGTGTTTTAAAATGGAAGAGAAAGAGAAGGAATTCCCGTATCAAAAAGAGGACTCCGTGCTCTTTGGAGTAACATATAGGCCAGTAGTTGATTTCGAGATAAAAACAAGATTCGGGTGGATTCCCGTTTTAGCCTATGCTGATTCAGGAGCGGATATAACATTGCTCCCGAGTTCGTTCCTGTATTTCCTGAATGCGAAGTTTACAGAAGAAGAAGTAAAGGAGATAGGAGGAGTTGGGGGTGGAAGAGTGCCAGTTATTGTGAGAGAAGCCGAACTAAGGATTTGTGAAGAAGTTATCAGAGTAAAAGTCGCTATCGCACTAATCAAAGACATTCCATACCTCTTAGGAAGAGAGGGCATATTTGACCACTTCGATATTTGTTTCAGAAACAAAACCACTTATTTTAAAAAGAAACCTTGACTAAAGAAACAAGTCTTTTTTTTCTTTAGCACAGGTTTTCTTTCAAACTTTAGAAAAGTTTAATCAAAACGCTTCGCAGAAAGAAAAAGTGTTATGACAGAACTATCAGTCGTAATCCCGACAAAAAACGAAGAGAAATCCATCGGCATCTGCATCCAAAAGATACAGAAGGTGTTCAACGAGCATCACATAGACGGCGAGATAATCGTTGCAGACAACTCCACAGATAACACACCAGAAATAGCGAAGGGCATGGGAGCAAAAGTAATTGCGCTGGATGAACATGGC
>JAGGZZ010000155.1 GCA_021161765.1 Candidatus Methanophagales archaeon
CACCTCAAGCTTGTATTCTTCCCTGAGACACCGCGCTACGTCTTTGAGTGTGGAGCGAGGGTGATCCATGATATACTTCACTATCCCCCTGAATACGCGCTTTTTTATCTTCTTCTTTCTCCCTCTCTTCTTCCCTTCCTGTGGAAAACCGCCATTGGAGTTCTCAAATTGATCTCTGATGTTTCTGACCTGTCTATCCGTGTAATTAGTGATTGAAGCGACTGTTTTCTGTGGAATGCCGTTGAACAGCAGGAACAGAACAATCACCCAGCGTATCAGTCGGGATGTCAAGTTCGACGCTAAAAAATCCATTGATACATTTATAATTGTCTCTTTTGTGTTCATACCATACCTATCCATTAGAAGAGACAGTTATTTAAAGGTAACGATAAAAGTTGATGGACCGCTAATGTGAAGGTAAGTCCTCTATCTCTTAAATTCGCGAGTTAAAACCGGAAATGAATTTTGTTTGGGTTTTGGGGATTGAAACAATTGATGTAAAGTTTGAAGAAAGGTTTATCGAAAAAAACCGAAAGTCTTTTTAACTATTAGTGTAAAACAATAAATCCATGAGTATAGAAATGTTATTGCTATCGGCTCTTGCGTGTACAGCGGTACTGACATCCTTAGTCGTATTGCTCACCCGCGATAACTTCTATGCCTCTATGTTTATGTCCGCAGCCATGATTATGGTGGCGACTATTTACGCCCTTTTTGACCTCCAGCCCGTTTTCGTTTTAATCGTGTTCATATTTGTAGGCGCGCTGGGTATAGTAACCGTGGCACTTGCAGCAACGTATCGATTTGCCCCCGGGCGCCAGATTTCGTGGCTGTGGGCGCTGCCCGTGGTTATAACTGCCCTCATTCTGGCGTTTTCCGTTTATGCCACTCAGCTTGCCCCACTCGGAAAAATCCAATTTGCGCTTCAGGGATTCATCACGCCCGAATACCTCTTGCTCATCATATTCCTTACTTCGCTCACGGTTCTACTCCTGTTATCCGTGTTAAAAATGGGGCTTAAATACAAAGATGAAGAAGGAGGGGAAAGCTGAATGCAAGCGACAGATATATCAATAATTTATGCAGCGTCCTTCGCAATCCTGCTCATTGGATACCTTACTGCGATTTCGAGTAAAGATGTGATTAGACTTCTTATATCGCTGGAGCTGATGTTTGGTGCCGTATTCATGTCCTTGCTCCCCCTTTTCTCCGCTATTAGTAATGCACCCGCTGCATTTGGTATCGCAATCCTCACGATTTTCACGAGCAGCGGCGAACTTTTAGTTCTTATCTATGCGATTATAACGCTGGACAGGCAGAAAAAGAACATCTATACGAGTTCTGTTACCATAGGAGGCGATAAATTATAGCATGATTATGCTTTACTTCTTGCTCTTACCTTTGATTGCCGTAGTAATAGCGCCTTTTTTGACGCCAAAGAAAGCAACTTATCTCTCTTCTTTCGTTTTTTTGCTCCCCTTCTTTGCTATTATCGGGTGTCTATTCCGGGGTTGTCCGGAGAAAGTTTCGCTGATGTCTTTATCCGCACCCCTCGGCGAATTTTACTTCAATTTCGATTTTATCTCCCATGCCTTTGGACTCACTATTTGTATCGTTTCCGCGATGATTGCACTGTTTGCGCTGCCCTACATGACACATAGGTTTGAGGAGATGGAGCGGAATGTAGATAGCGAGTTCCGGAAATATATATTCTTGTATAACCTCTATGCGGCTTCTATGTTGTGGCTGGTTTACAGCGGCAATCTCGTCCTCCTATACGTCTTCCTGGAACTCTCGCTCATTACCGCTTTCCTCCTTATTTACAGCTATGGGTATGGCAACCGGAAGTGGGTGGGATTGTTATACTTCGTCTGGTGTGCCGTTGCGGGTGTTCTTACGCTTGCCGGTATCGTGATACTCGCGTTTGAAAACGACTCGCTTGCGCTGGACGTGCTGATGCAGGGAGGGAAAGTGAGCATGCTCGCGTGGGCGTTCATCTTCTTTGGCATGATAATCGAGCTGCCTGTCCTGGGTCCCCACGTATGGCTCCCCTGGGCACACGCAGAGGCACCCACGCCGGTAAGTGCGCTGCTAAGCCCGTTAACCGTGGGTCTGGCGGGTTATGTTCTGTTGAGAATTGCTCTTATAGATTATTCCTTTATTGAGACCTATCGAATGCCAATACTATGCTATGCGATATTTTCAAGTATTTATGCGGGTTTCTCGGTCTTCAAGCAGACGGATTTCAAGCGGCTGCTGGCTTATTCCACGGTGTCGCAGATGGGGTACGTGCTGGTAGCGCTCTGTCTCGGGCCTTTCGGGCTCATAGCGGTAGTCATTCAATATATGTCGCACGCGTTCGGTAAGTCAATCTTGTTCTCATCCGCAGGGGGAATTATCGCGGTTCATCATGGTCTGCGAGACCTTACAAAGATGGGCGGTTTGCACGATTCCATTCCCGCGATTTCCAATGCCGCTGTGGTTGGATTCCTGAACCTTGGCGGAATGCTAACGATCGGGATGCTGGGTGAATTTTTCATATTACGCGGTGCCGTAGAGACGTTCCTCAACCCCGAATCTCCCGCTTTCCTCGGATGGACCGGGAGTCTACCGCTTATCCTGGCTATGATATTCATGTTTATGCTCTCGGTCTGGTACGGCTTCTACACGATAAGGAAAGTATTTTATGGTAAACCAAAGGACACAAAGAGGTTGGAGATAAGCAGCTACCTGTACTTGCCACTTTACATCATCGGTATTGTTTCCGTGCTGTTATTGTTCCCACCGCTATCAACGGCGCTAATTCAGGGACTTAATTCCATTCCAGGTTTATGCTTAGGGGGTGTTGTGCCATGATAGATGCCTGGATAGTTTTCCTGCTGCTCTTATTAGCTCCAGTTGTTAGTAGTATCCCCATTGTTTTAGCATACAAGAGTAAGGAGTGGACGGAGAAACTACCTTACCTTTCGGTGTTCGGTATTTTCATTTCGGTATTGATGAGTCTATACATCTTTTTCACTTTCCCGAAGGAACTGCCAGCATCTCAATTCGCATATCCCTGGATTCCCGACCTTGGAATAAACATCGTGCTCATAACGGACTATTTAGCACGTTATATGGGTGTTGTAACTGCGCTTATCGCCTTTTTCATCGCCGTTTACGGTCTGGATTACATGAAGGGTGATTACCGACCCTCGTGGTATTGGTTCTTCTTCAATCTGTTCACGGCGTCAATGCTGCTCGTTGTGTACAGCGATAACCTGTTCCTGCTATTTGTTGGCTGGGAAGGACTTGGAGCGGCATCGTGGGGTTTAATCGGGCACTGGTTCCGTGACGATGACGACATTGCATACGTGGGTAAAGCGGGAAGAAAGGTGGGACCGCTGGAACTGAGCTGGCCACCGAGCTTTGGCGGCTGGCGTGCTATTTCGACCATACGGTTTGGTGACGTGCCCATGTTCTTCGCAATCGCAGCGATTTGGGTACTGACCGGTAATCTCAATATATCGGAGAT
Organism: Candidatus Methanophagales archaeon; assembly: GCA_021161765.1. Taxonomy (GTDB): domain Archaea; phylum Halobacteriota; class Syntropharchaeia; order Alkanophagales; family Methanospirareceae; genus QEXZ01. The sequence continues at coordinate 3,515 of JAGGZZ010000155.1, forward strand.
AGATTGGGGCTCGCTATTCATGGGCATCGGCGCTGCGGGAACGATAATTCTCATGCTCTGTTTTCTTATGGGGCTGTTCACCAAGTCGGCGCAGGTTCCGTTTTCTGAGTGGCTAATGACTGCGATGACCGGCCCCACTACGGTTAGTGCACTCCTGCACTCCGCGACAATGGTAGCCGCCGGTGCCTTTGTGTTTCTCAAGGTTACCTGGTATATCGAGCCGTGGCATTTGCATGGCGTGCCCGGGCTTGAGGTCGTTTATACGGTTGTACTCTTCGTTGGGCTGCTATCCGGCCTGTATGGTGCACTTGCGGGCTCCGGGATGCTGGAGCGGAAGGTCTTACTCGCGGCATCTACAATGTCGAGTATTGGTCTGATGTTTGCTGCGGGTGCCGCTTCTTTCTGGATTCATGAGGAAATAGCAGGCATAAATTTAGCGTTGCTTGTCGGTTTCTGGTACATGGCGGTGCATGCATTTGCAAAAGCGAGTTTGTTCCTCGTAGCCGGTCATTTAATCCATGCCACGCACAGCAGGTTCTGCTGCGGCGGTCTCGAGTTCGCAAAGCGAATGAAAACGCCTTTTATTGCTACCATCATTGCTACAACCTTCCTCGTGGGCATGCCGCCTCTTACCGCTTACTGGGTAAAGTCAGCAATGGATGAAGTTATGGAGCTTCTATGGCATGAACACCACATGCTCATCCCGATTATCCTGCTAATTCTCACTTCGCTGATTTATTCCGCGATTATGGCGAGATTCCTCAGTCTTAATTTTGTACGGGGTGAGAAACCAGAGCACGAGCATTTAGAAGGCGGCGGGTTGATGAAACTCGGCTATACGATGATGGTCTCGGTGCTCTTCATTTTGCTTTATCTTATTTTTACAAACGCGGAGACCGAGGCATTTGTGCACGCGGGATACGCATCTGTGTCGTTTGCGGTAGGCGCGGGCGCATTAATTGCCTATGTGCTCGCCGTGTACGTACCAAGATTAAAAGTCTTTTCCCGGGTGCCCGGTACGTTCTTCAACGACCGGATGTATCTGCCCTTCCTTAACGATTATATCGTGCCGAAAACGGGCTTCTTTATCTCGCGTGTGGTCCAGAACTATGGAAACCGTGGTATTGACGGATTCTTCAATACCCGGGTAATACCCGGTTTATTTGGTATAATTTCAAGAGGAATCAGGGCTATTCAAACCGGATACCTCAAGAGTTATGTTAAAATTGTGCTTGGTCTTGTGATGGTGTTTCTTGTAATAGCGTCATTATGGGGGCTGGGACTATGATGGGACTGACACTTAATGTGATGGACATGGGAATGCTGAGTGCTTTAGTTATTTTAACGCTGGGCTCGATTGGTTCGTTCAAAAACAGCAGATTAGGATTCTACGGTGCGCTAATAGCGCTTGTAATTGCATTTTCGGGTATTATCGTTTCAGCCGCGCATTTTGTTTCTTACGGTATTTTTATCCTTGTAATTGCTATCATCAACCTGGTTTCGCTGGAGGCGATAAAGAGCGAGATCAAGGGCGTGGACTACGGATTGGTGGCTTTGATGGCACTTGCAACCATGTACATATTCAATACAGGCGATTTCGCACTGGTACTCGCAGCTCTTGTGCTCGTTTCCGTTCCGACTTATATTCTTGTTATGGTCAGGGAGGGCGGTGCAAACGTAGAGGTTGGCATCAAATACATTACGTTTATGGTTCTCGCTACCGTTCTGTTCTTAATCGGAGCAATTATACTGGTTTACACAAAGAATGCCTTTGATGGTTCTCTTTACGTGCTCGGGTACGTGATGCTCGTGCTGGGTTTGTGTCTCGAAGTTGGCGTTGCACCGCTGCACGAGTGGGTACCTGACGTCTTCTCGAGTGCTGACCCGATACCGATTTCTATCATCGCTTCGCTTGCGAAAATTGTTCCCTTTATCGCAGCTTTATGGATACTGGTTTACACGTCCTGCGATTTAACGGTGTCAATAACACTGTTCACGGCAGTGATTGCCGCCATATCTATGTTCGTCGGTAATATAGGGGCTTTGACATCAAAAGAGCTTGGACGTGTTCTCGGTTACTCTACGGTAGCGAATATGGGCTATGTCCTCTCATGTTTTGTCGTAGTAGCTGAGCCTGCATTTATATATCTTGCACTTGCCGGTGGATTGCTCATGCTGTTCGCAAATGCAGCGGGTAAAATAGGGTTTTTCAATGCGATAAAAGGCGGGGGTGCATATTCTCCTTTGATGTACCTTCTCGCCTTCTCGTTCATTGGCGTTCCGCCGTTAATGGGCTTCTGGGGCAAACTATTCATTCTCCTGTCGCTGGCTAAAATGGAATATTTCTGGCTGGTGGCTATTGTGGTTGTAAATTCCGCAATATCCATCCCGTATTATGTTCGGCTTGCAACTGAACTCGGGGTGGACTGGAAACCAAATCTCACAAATTTTATCTGTCTCGCAGCAGTGGTAATGGTGCTGGTTACCGTTTTCCTACTGCCCGTGGAATGGTTCTATTCAACTATGGAGGTAATTGCACAGACGGTTGGTATAGCAATATAGGAGGAAAAGAGAAAAATGATAGGAAACGTGGTGGTTGTCGGTTTGGTACTTGCAGTTTGCATACTGCTGGACATCGTGTTTTTTACCCTGACTAAAATCTGGCCGACGTATTATCCCTCAGAAGTGAAGCAGTCGAGATGGGAATCAGGAAATATGCCGATAAGGCTGCCGAAATATACACTTCCAATGCCCTATTTCGGGTTTATGTTCATGTTCATGGCAGCGGAGCCCATCATCGTTATTATCCTCTTATTTTCCGCTTATCCCTCTGTTTACTTCTACGCCGTTCTACTGCTGTCTCTATTACTTTTATTGCCGGCAATTTATGCGGGCTATAAGGTCTCGGTTGAGGAGAGTACAATAAGTTAAAAAATAGGAGATTAAAAAAGTGGGAATAGGAATAGAAAGGATAAAAGGTTTCTTGTGGCGTCCTGCAGAAACGTTCGAAGCTTCTAAGGAAGAAACGCTCAGCGATGCATACGTGTATTTTTTCCTGCTATTAGTGATTTTTTCGGTTCTTTTAGCGGTGATAGTTGGAATTGTTTTAGCAAATCCTGTGGCACAGAGTATTTTAGGCATGGCACCGGATTTAGAGCTGCTGAAGATTATCACAGCTCTATCGGTAACGGGAATTATCATAGGCGGAACAGTTGGCGTGCTTATCGCGGGTATCTGGATACACATCTGGGCATACGCATTCGGCGGTAGGAACGGATTAGCACAGACGATAAAGGTATTATTGTATGCAGCAACGCCATTGCTTGTGATAGGCTGGATTCCCGTTATTGGAACGGGCATAGGTGCGATATGGTCTCTTCTATTGCTACTAACGGGGCTGATGCACCTTCAGGGGATGTATTCAGGAAGGGCAATCCTCGCTCTTGTTGCCACTTTACTCGTGCCCGTGATCATCATAGGAGTAATAGCAGTGGTAGTAGTTGGTCCCGCAATGCTCACACATATATGAACGGAGGAAAAAATTAGAAAAACATTTCTTTTGTAAAAGAGAAAAAGGGTGTAATGGAAAAGAAGATGGAAGAAACAGAGAAGGATAGGAACATACGCATTCTCCATTCGGGTGTGTTTACACC
>JAGGZZ010000014.1 GCA_021161765.1 Candidatus Methanophagales archaeon
CAGCAGATAGATGATACCATCGCCAGGGTCCATGGGCAGAACCACTATACCCAGATCGTTTGCAACTGCGAAGCATTTTTGATTAAACTTTTTTAAAAAGTTTATTTATTTTTTTAGTGCAAAGGTTGAATGCCGCCAACAAGGGATAAAAAAATGCCTGCACGCTTACAAAACGCCCCAATGCTACATAGCCCGGAGTAATCGCGGCTTCCAAACCAATTCTCTTTTCCCGCTATCAATCAGTCAGGCTTGGACAAGCGAAATGACATCGTCAAATTATTTATAAGGCATGAAATCAAATGATTTTTTATTTATTGATACATATACAAATACGAAAATAAAATGAGAACTGCGTGGTTGAAGATAAGGATGGGGCTCTGTGTCGTGCTCCTGTTTGCGGTAATATATGCGCTGTTAATCGTTATAGCTACCTTTACGGGGGCGGGGACGCCGATAATTTATGCTTTAATCGCATTCGTGCTGGTGGGTATTCAGTTCTTTATAGGTCCAAAGATAGTGGAACGGTCAATGCGTGTTCGCTATGTTTCGGAACAAGAGCAGCCGGAATTGCACCGGATGGTGAGCGAATTAGCGATGAAGGCGGGCATCCCCAAACCAAGAGTAGGGATTTCCGAGATTTCTATACCCAACGCTTTTGCGTTCGGCACCTCAAAAAAGAAAGCGAGGGTTTGCGTCACGCGAAGATTAATGGAGATGTTAAGCAGGGACGAGTTAGAAGCGGTTTTAGGGCATGAACTCTCACATATTAAACATCAAGACATGGTAGTTATAACGGCGCTGAGCGTGATACCGATGATATGCTACTTTATCTATTTCAGCTTCTTCTGGTCAGGTATCTTCGGTGGCGGCATGGGCAGAAGTAGAGAGGGGGCGTTACCAACGATGGCTATTGCTCTTATCGCCTTCGTGGTGTATTTCATAAGCAACCTTATCGTGCTTTATGCGTCTCGTATAAGGGAATATTACGCAGATGCGGGCAGTGCGGAACTCACGAGGAAGCCGCAGGCACTCGCTTCTGCGTTATACAAAATGATTTACGGTAGTGCAGGTGCAAAGCGAGAAAAGGTAAAAAAGGAGATGGAAAGCATGCGTGCCTTCTTCGCTGCCGACCCGGTAACCGCGAGAAGGGATTTAAAGGATTTGCGTGCTGCCGACCTGAATAAGGATGGGAAGATAGATGAATATGAACTAAGGACTTTTGCAGAAAGTGCAAAGGCAACGCGAGCAGATAGAATAATGGAAATATTTTCCACGCATCCTACCCCTGTTAGCAGGGTTAAGAAGTTGGGGGAATACTTATAGTTAGAGTACGAAGAGGGCATAAAACACCTCTGTATTACGACAAATCGGAACCAGCCGAAATAATAACTTTTGGTTTAACTCCCTCCTATTCATTCACATCATTTACAAAAATTTCCAATCTTTTTATGCAGTTTTTATTCACTTCACACCCTCCACCGCCACCTTTATCATCTCCACTATACCCCTCCCTCCCCATTTCGACGAATCAATCACCAGGTCATAAATGGAAAAGTCGTCCAAGTTTATCCCGTAATATTGCTCATATCGGTTGTTTTCTGAGCGTTCTCTGCTTTTCATAGCGGAAAGAGCCTCTTCGTAGGCTATTCCTTCACGAGCTGCAATTCTCCTCGCTCTTACTTCTACCGGTGCTTTTAGCCATATCTTCAGGTCTGCGTCAGGAACGAAGAATCCGGACAACCTGCCTTCTACAATGACATTCTCCCGCTTCATCGCCTCTTCTGCCTGTCGCTCATCTATTTGTCTATCGAAATGGTCATCGGTTTCCGCCAATTTGTTAAAATGCTCTAACGGCAGTTTCTTTTCCTTCGCTATCTGTCGGAATAGCTCGCCCGCGGAAATTAGTTCTACGGATAATTCCTCTGATAGCAACTTCGCAACCGTTGTTGTGCCACTGCCCGGAAGACCGCTTATTGTTATTCGCATAAACCTTTTCTTATTTACTTTACAATATAAGAATCAACACGGTTAAACTAAAAATCAGTGTCCTAAAATAGAAGGGAGCTATACTTTGATTATACAATAACAAAGAGGAGCATATAAAAAATGACGAAGAACACGATATATATCATTGACGTCACGAATAGGGACGGCGTGCAGACATCGAAATTGGGGTTAGCGAAGTTAGAGAAGACAATGCTTAACCTTTACCTGGATGAGGCAGGCGTCTTCCAGAGCGAGTTCGGGTTTCCCGTCACGAGGCACGAGACGAACTATTTGAATGCCAATCTGGAGTTGGCCGAGATAGGTGCTCTGAAACGCATACGGCTCAGCGGGTGGTTGAGAGCGATAAAGGGGGATGTCGAAGAAGCTTTTCGACTAGTGCCGAAACTGAAGCACGTTAATTTGAGTATATCAACATCCGAACAGATGATAAAGGGCAAATTCAGGGGCAAATTCAGATGGAAGGACATAATAAGAGAGATGTGCGAGGCGGTTGATGCCGCGAGGGAACACGGTGCGGAGAGTATCGGGGCTAATGCAGAAGACGCTTCAAGGACGGAACTCGAACGGCTGATAGAATTTGCCGAAGCTGCAAAACAGCATGGCGCAGACCGGATAAGATACTGCGACACGCTCGGATACGACGACCCGTTTACCATTTACGAGCGAGTAAAAGCACTTGCAGAGGCGGTGTGTATTCCCATCGAACTGCACTGTCACAACGATTTAGGTATGGCAGTCGCCTGCTCTGTTGCAGGCGCCAAAGGAGCGATAGATGCGGGTGTTGATGCGTACATTAACACCACGATTAATGGACTGGGTGAGCGAGCTGGTAACGCAGACATGGTCTCTACAATCCTTGCGATAAAGAAAGCGAGCGGTTTTGAAAACAAATACCAATTACAGGATATTAACTTAAGCCAGGCGTGGAAGATCTGCAAATACACTTCTCTCTCTTTTAGAGTCCCTGTTCCAATCAACCAGCCCGCGGTAGGGGACAACGCCTTCGCCCATGAATCCGGGATACACGTTGATGGGACGCTAAAAGACAGCAGAAATTATGAACTGTACGACTACACCGAAGTCGGCAGGGGACATATCGAGCATATTGAGACCGGCAGGCTTATAACAACAGGAGAATATTCGGGAATAAAGGGGTTTAAGAACGTGGCAGGTAAATACGAGTTGGAATTCCGGGATGACAAAGAAGCTCGTGAAATATTGGAGCTCGTACGGTATGCGAACGTTCACACGCAGAAGCCTGTGACGGAGGACGAGATGAAGTTCATTGCGAAATACCCGCAGCAGGCAAGGAAGATTATGTCAGTGCAGCCATAAACATATAATATGTCTGGAACAGTTGCAGAAAAGATAATTAACGAGCATATTGTAGATGTAGAGGGTGAAATAGCGCCTGGAGAAGAGGTTGCTTTGAAGATTGACCAGACGCTTACTCAGGATGCAACAGGTACAATGGCTTACTTACAGTTCGAAGCCATAGGGATACCACGGGTGAGAACAGAGCTGAGCGTTAGTTATGTTGACCACAACACGCTACAAACAGACTTCAAAAACCCTGATGACCATAGATATCTTCAATCCATAGCTAAGAGATACGGTTTGTATTTCTCACGCCCCGGTAATGGTATATGTCACCAGCTCCACCTGGAAAGATTCGCCTGTCCGGGCAAGACACTGATTGGTTCTGACAGCCATACACCTACTGCTGGCGGTATAGGCTCATTTGCCATAGGCGCTGGTGGTCTGGATGTAGCGGTAGCCATGGCGGATATGCCGTATAGAATAAAGTATCCAACGATTACGGGTATAAAACTCACAGAAAAACTTCCTGATTGGGTATCAGCCAAGGATGTCATACTGGAGGTTCTTCGCAGGATAGATGTCAAAGGCGGAAGGGGGAAAGTGCTGGAGTATTTTGGTCCTGGGGTTAAGACCCTTAGCGTGCCCGAGCGAGCAACAATAACCAATATGGGCACTGAAACAGGAGCGACGACGAGTATATTTCCGAGCGATGAAGTGACACGGAGTTTCATGAAAGCACAGGCACGTGGCGACCAATGGGTTTCGCTTGAAGCCGATGCAGATGTGGGATACGACGAAATCATAGAGATTGACCTGAGCGAAGTAGAGCCACTGGTTGCTCTTCCTCACAGTCCGGGGAACGTCAAACCGGTGAGTGAGATTGCAGGGATGGAAGTGCAGCAAGTAGCGATTGGCTCGTGTACAAACTCCTCGTTACGCGACCTTAAAATAGTGGCAAATATACTTAAAGGGCATACCATTGCAGATAACCTGCATCTTACTATAAACCCGGGTTCGAGGCAGGTGGTAGAGCACCTCATCGAGAGCGGTGAGATGCGGTATCTCGTAGCTGCGGGTGCACGGATACTTGAAAACGCCTGCGGTCCTTGCATAGGCATGGGCGCCGCGCCGCCTTCTCATGGTATATCTATACGAACCTTCAACAGGAACTTCGAGGGCAGGAGCGGAACAAAAGATGCACGGATATTCCTTGTGAGCCCAGAAGTCGCAGCAGCTACGGCAATTAAGGGCGTTCTCACCGACCCACGTGATTTAGGCGATTATCCACGGATAGAGATGCTTCAGCGGTTTATCATTAATGATAACCTGTTCATACGTCCACTTCCATTAGAGGAGTCTGCCAAAGTGGAGATCATAAGGGGACCGAACATCAAGCCACTGCCTGATTTCCCTTCGTTGCCTGATACGCTAAAGGGGGAAGTACTCATCAAAGTTGGGGATAATATCACAACCGACCATATCATGCCTGCTGGCGCGAAAATCCTTCCGTTGAGGAGCAACATACCTGAGATATCGAAGTATGCTTTTGAGGCGGTTGACCCCGGTTTCCTCCACAGGGCTTTGGAGAAGGGTGGTGGATTCATAATAGGTGGTGAGAACTACGGTCAGGGCTCGAGCAGAGAACACGCTGCACTTGCACCCAAGTACCTGGGCGTTAAGGCGGTAATTGTCAAGTCTTTCGCCCGCATCCATTTAGCCAACTTGATAAACTTCGGGATAGTGCCTCTGACATTTAAGGATTCAGCGGACTACGATTCCATAGACCAAGGAGACAAGTTAGCGGTTATTATAGGGGAATTGCGGGATGATGTCAGACTCAGAAATCTGACACAAGATATTGAAATCGAACTTACACACTCCCTCTCACAACTTGATGCCGAGATATTGAAGACCGGGGGTAAACTGCCCTGGGTAAAGGCAAAGGCAAAGGTTGGAAAATAAATAGAAATTCCTTCGTAAAATTGAAATCAAATGAAATTTTTATGGAGTTGAAA
>JAGGZZ010000125.1 GCA_021161765.1 Candidatus Methanophagales archaeon
GATATGTGGAGTTTCTTTCGACACTGAGAAGGAATAAAGTGAGTATATTCTCACTCAGGGATATCAGGAATGTATTTCCTGATGCTAATGTTGCTACACTAAAGAATAACCTGACCAACTGGCTGAAAAAGGGGTATATAGAGCGACTTAAAAGATTGGCTGAGCAGGTAAAACCTTTCCTATTCCGAGAAGATGATATTGAGTTGGTTCTAAAGGCACCTCAGCATGGGAAAAAATTCTTGTCCAAGTATTAAATCGAGCAGGAACTCGCACATCCTCCGCATCATTGCCAAACCTTTTGCACAGTCCAGAATCATATTTCAAGCTGGATTCTCCATCCCTCTCTGGTAGTATAACCCCTGCTATTTATCTTTTTAAACGCCTCTTTCATCCCATCGTGCCACCTATTAGGCACTTTTTCATACATTATGTAGAGCACGTCATCAATCAATTTCACCTTTGCCTGCTGCCGGTAAATGCATTTATACGCCGTATGGAAGCCCATGTTAGCAAAAGACTCACCAAAGAACTCCTTCATCAAATAAGCGTGAATATTATCTCTAAGGACCAGTAAAGCGATGATTAGGCACATAAGAGCCGTATTCATCTCATACATCGGCTCCGGCTTGCTATCCTCTATTCGCTTTTTAATCCTCTCCATCTCGTTTTCAAGCCTTTCGATTTCCTTCTCCTTTTCTTTTATCTTCGCAGCGCACCCCGCGACCTTTTCATACGCTTCCTTCTGTTTTTCCTCCTTGATCTCCTCAAATTCCACGAACTCTTTTTCCAAACCGATTACGACTTCTCTGTGCGTCTCTCTGGTCTTTTCTCGTGCACCCTGTAATTCGGCACCTCCAGTTGAACATCCGAAATCATCGAACCAGGATTGCCCTTTGGGTCAGTTTCGTAGACTTCTGTAATCTCTACCGCGTCCAACTGCTTCTGCACGTTGCTGCTGGTTCTGAGGATACCCAAAATGGAGCGTGCTTCATCCTCATACTTTTCAAGCTGCTCACCACTCATCCCCTCACGGTCCACAATCAGTAATTTCGCGTGATCGGAGCCTAAAGCAGCGACTATTTCCCTTTTTATAAAGTCGGTCCCATCTAACAGGTTGGCATCGCCCGGCAGCTCAATCGAGCAAATAGCATTCCCGTTAGCGTCATGCCCAAAGAACTCGTAAATGCCTTTCATCGGCTTATTGAGTAGTATTGAAAAGCCCTTCGGAATGTTTACGTTGCCCCAATAGGGCTTGAAGTGCCCATCCACATAGACGATCATCCCGTCAATGATGCCGAGTTCATGATAGACCTCAATAAATAGCCTTCTGAACTCGCCGACAACTCTCGTATCGCATTCAGACTCGCTCAGCCGGTCTATTATCGAAGGATGTATGCTCGCTCCAGTTACCGCGTCCGCCCCCCTTATGCCGTTCACCAACTTCCTGACCGTCCTTTCTCCGGGGACGGTATAAGAGCCAATGAGCAGTTCTAAACCCTTAAAATTCATCACGCGAAAATCATCGAACTTATTAGCACCAAAGTAAATCATAGAGAAGAGCATATTCCCGACCACCTCTGCGGGTATATTGCCGGGCTTAATAGGATAGCATGCTTCCAATATCTCATGAAATTGGAACTCCCGAAGCATAACATTAAAGAGTATTGCCCCAGGGTCGTCAGTTAAGAAACTCTCTCTGAATTCCAGCTCTCTCTTCAGGGCATTAGTTAAGGCATTTGGGTTGCAATTTCTCGTTTTTTTTTAACATCGACTCCTACTTGATTCAGTTCCTTCTTATAAGTGGCAACGAGCCGATAGATGTGCCGCTCAGAATATAACTTATCAGGGACTACTCCATCCTCAACGAGTGCGTCTCTCAGTTTTTTCCCGTTGAGTCCGGTCTCTAAGAATTTCTTCTTGACACAGTCTCTCATCTCCTTGTTTCTGTCGGGATTTCCTTCTCGCTTGTCTATCAGTCCTAAAAATCCCTCTTTTTCGTATCTGTGCCTTATCCTGTTGAGTGTCGTGATTGTAACCTCGCATTCTTCTGCGAATTTTATCTTCTCGTGTCACTTCTTCGCCTCCTCTGCTTTGCTCAACAGTTCCTTATAGCGCAAAGCCTTCTCCAATTTCCCTTTAGATAGTGCTACGTCCATAATCACCACCGTTATACATTTGATTTGTCAGAATAAATATTTATATTATTTATAAATATGCGAGTTCCTGATCCAAATAAAAACCGAAAGTAATCTAACACTTTATCACTTTTTATATAAAAGGAGAGAATAATGTTAGGGTAGGAGTGAGGAAAAAAATGAAACGAGCTTTTGTGCTGGTTTTGATAGTAGCATTAGTATTGGCTGTTGCATCATCTAATATTGCATCAGCCACAAATAGAGATACTGATGGAGATGGCTTGTTTGATCTTTACGAGGATTGGATAGGCACTGGTAAGTTCAATGCAGATACCGATGGAGATGGTCTAAGCGATGGAGAAGAGGTGCTGAAATATGGAAGCAATCCAAAAAGCAGTGATAGCGATAGCGATGGATTGAATGACAGCTATGAAGTAAGGGTAATAAATACGAATCCAACGATGAATTGGAGAGAAGGATGTGATGCAGAAGCTTTAAAATCCGGTCTTTGCGGCGCCATGTTAGCCCCAGTTAAGCACTTGTCTCTTCCTTTAAAAGGGAATACAACTACAGATACAGCATGGAATGTACTTAAGTGGGTGGAAGAAAATATAGAATATAATAA
>JAGGZZ010000124.1 GCA_021161765.1 Candidatus Methanophagales archaeon
ATGCAATGGTCATAATCGGCAGGTCGTTTAGCAGAGCCAGAAGGACAATCATAAGGGCTGTGACAGGATAGAAATTAAATACCAGTATGGATAGTGTCATGAAGAATAATACCCTTATCGTTTCAGCAATGCGATACATGGCATAACTATTCATCCGCTGAAATATTTTACGGCTTTCCTTGATGGCATCAATAATCACGGATAATCCCGGCAGCGTCAGCACGATGTCTGCTGCTGAACGTGCAGCGTCCGTGGCGCTTTCCACTGCAATGCCGACATCCGCTTTCTTCAATGCTGGTGCATCATTTACGCCGTCTCCGGTCATACCAACGATATGCCTCTTTGCCTGCAGAGATTCCACGATGCAGTATTTATGCTCCGGATAAACCTCCGCAAAACCATCCGCCCCCTCAACGAGTCGCTGCGTTTCCGAGTCCTTCTTACCGACAAGACTCGAGGATGGCAGGATATTAGTCCCGAGATTAATCAGCCGGGCAGTCTCTTTGGCAATGGCAGTATGGTCTCCCGTAACCATCTTCACCTGAACGCCCATATCCTCTGCGGTTCTAAGTGTCTCTGCCGAATCCTCGCGGGGCGGGTCGTACAGAGGAATTATTCCCGCAAACTCCCACTCTCCCCCTTTGTCTTTAGTTGTCCTTGACACACCCAATGCTCGGTAGCCCTTTTCTGCAAGTTCAACGACTTCCTGATTGACCGCATCTTCAATCTGCGGTGCATTCGCCGCAAGCGATAGAATTACTTGCGGAGCTCCTTTCGACACCTTAAAGGCATTTCCTTCGGCATCCCGGATGCTTGCTTCTGTACGCTTGTGCACCGGGTCAAAAGGTGTAAACGATGTTACACGTCAGTGTCCCTATTTTCTCCGAGCACAGAACATCCATACCCTTCTTCTCCTGTCAGACCTCCGGCACTCGCTGATAATTTGTGGAAAGTATCAGGCACGGAAAGCTCCTTCAAATCGTCAAAGGCTTCTTTTTGTGTCATTCTCTTCAGCACGCCTCACCCTGCTTCTTATGCGGGATATTGATATTTATAGATGAATCCATGAATGGATAAAGTGAGAAAAAAAATGGGCAAGAAAATCTTCGCACTTGTAGTTGTTCTTCTGGTTGCTTCTATCGCAGCGAACATATACTTTATTTCTAACCAGAGCCAATTAAACCTTTCAGAGGTTAAAACGCAGATAAATGCGCTCGAAGAGGCGAATGCAGACTTGAATAAAGAACTTTACCAAACCAACCTTTCACTACAACAAGCGAGAGCACAGCTCGATTTGTACAGAGGACAAATAGCAGAGCTTAAAAGCCAGATAAATATAAGCTTCGTTTCAGGGGAGGAGGGTAGAGCCCAACTAGATGCTCCCGCGGTGATGCGGCGGGTGGAATACAGCGGTAATTATCCCTTTTACTCACGCCGGATTGTGGAAAATGGAACCATGATGCAGGTCTCTGTTGATATTAAACCCGGATACGGGCGTGTCCTTGTGGAAACAAAACCGCTAATGGGCGTTGTCTTTCAGGATGCAGCAAATACCGCGGCTGTCGCTGCCGAGAATTATACCGGATGCGACCTCTCAGGAAGCGATGTTATCTTCAGTGTTGAAGCATTATCAGAAGTCCCCGAAGTTGATGGACCCAGCGCTGGCGCCCTGATGACAACACTTATTATTGCGGCACTGGAAAATATCACGCTACCCGATGATATTACCATGACGGGCACAATCAGTCCGGAGGGACATGTTGGGGAGATTGGAGGTGTGGTATACAAGGCAACGGCGGCGAAAGAGGCTAATAAGCGTATCTTCATCCTTCCGCGTGAGAACAACCGGCTTGTGAGGTATGAAGAAGTGAGGAAACAGTACGGCGGCATAACCATAATTAAGCAGAATCCGGTCGTAGAAGATACAAAAGAATACATCGAGAAGAATATTGGAATTCACGTTGAATATGTTGATTCAATCAAAGATGTTATGAACCTCGTTTGAGCGTATATAAATATTAAATTCCCTCTTTTTAAAAATTACATGAAGGTTTTATTGACAACTCCTTATTACCCCCCACATATAGGCGGGATTGAAATTCACACCGCGAATATTGCAAGGGGGATGAGGGAGAAGGGATATGAAGTTGAGGTTGTAACAGCAACAGGGAGTGATGAACGTGTAAATGTAAAGGTTAGGATGATAAACTGAATTTGAAGCTTTTTTGAGTTGCTTTTGCATTTATGGTCTCGCAACATCGCAAATGCAGAACTTAACATCCCGAACAGGAGGATTGCATAACCTATGAATATGAGCGTTGATTCATAAGTCATGCGTAATAGCATCGCAGCGTCTATGAAATCATCGGTAAATATATTCAGCACGTCAAGGAAGAATACCGCATCTATCAATGTAGCGATGATGAACGTTGCACCGCTGATTATGCTCACCTTTACGAGCTTACGCCTTGTAAAATAGGACAGAAAAGGATGTATCTTTCTCACCTGGATCACCAAGAATATATTCTCTTCAGAAGTTTAAAAAAAAAAGCTGCGCATGCTCAATGTAAAATAAAATCTATGGGCATTGTCTTTATATTAAATAAAGTTCTATATAAAAACACAAAATATAGGAGGTATAAGAAATGGATAGATGGTTTGATCCGTTTGAAGAGCTAAGAAGGATGCAGGAGCGGATGTATAGGATATTTGGTGAGATAGAGCCTTCTTTTATGGAGCGGAAGATGCTGCCTGCAACAGGCGGTGAACTTGCAACCGTAGAGCCGTTTGTGGACGTAATAGACAAGGAAGATAAGGTCGTGGTTGCCGCAGATGTGCCAGGAGTCGAGAAAGAGGACCTTTCGGTGAATATAAGTGGCGATAGGCTGGAAATCAGCGCGGAACGCAAGAAAGAGGCTGAGGAGAAAAAAGAAGGGTACGTCAGAAGAGAGAGGACTTATACAAGCTATTACAGGTTAGTGCCCCTTCCGGCAGAAGTAGATGCGGATAAAGCGGACGCAACATTTGAGAATGGTGTGCTTGAGATTACGATGCCGAAAGTAAAGGCGATAGAGAAAAAGAAGATCAAAATTAAGTGAGTTTTTTAGAGATTAGGGAAAAGGTACCATACCTTTTCCTTATTTTTTGTCTATTTTAATTTAATAACAAAAGTTTATGTATACCCTATATACGTTCTTCCTGATGGCTTTTACCGCCCTCTTCGTCATCGTTAATCCCATTGGGAATGTCATGGTCTTTATCTCGTTGACAGAAGATAGGGGATTTGATGAAAAGAAGCGAATAGCAAAGAAGACAGCGATATTTGGATGTCTTACTCTCGTAATCTTCGCAATATTTGGTGATTTAATTCTCTCTTTCTTTCAGATTACGGTCGATTCACTGCGTGTTATTGGTGGAATACTGATATTGGCGATTGCAATGGATATGATGCAGGGACGAAAACCAAGAGCGAAACATACGCCAGAAGAGGTAAAAGAGTCTGGCGAAAGGGAGGACATATCCTTCTTTCCACTTGCGGTCCCAATGCTGGCGGGTCCTGGTGCGATAACGACTGCAATCGTCCTGATGAAAACCGCAGAGACAATACCATTTAAGGTAATTGTATTACTATCTATTATCCTTGCCTTTCTCATAACAGGGATTCTCTTCAGAATGTCAGAGCAAATTCATCGCGTGCTCGGCGTGACCGGAAGCATGGTAATCACAAGGATGATGGGGCTTATCTTAGGTGCAATAGCAGTTCAATTCATTACGAAGGGCTTGTGGGATATTTTCTTGGCACTACAACAGGGTGCTGGCTAAAATTATCGTATAGCTTACTGAAGAAATCGTGTGTTATTCCGTTTTCTCCACTTCTCTTCTATTCACAACCATCCTTTTCTGTTGAAGTATATTAGCATACATATAGATATAGCAGCCATTACAGCCATGATAGAGAAATAGCCATAGGGCGAATAGAGTTCTGGCATGTTTAAGGGCTTATCCGTCCCACCACCCTGGAAATTCATGCCGTAGATTCCCGTAATGAAGGTAAGAGGTATAAATATCGTTGCGATAATTGTCAGCACCTTCATTATTTCGTTCATTTTATTGGCTAAGGACGAGTGATAGACCTCAAGTGCCCCCTCAGCATTTTCTCGTATATTCTCCATCGAATCCAACAGAGAAATCGTATGGTCATAGACATCCCGGAAGTAAATCTTGGTTTCGGGTTTAATGAGCGGCGTATCACTTCTTTCCAACTTACCCACCACATCCCGCTGCCCCCTGACGATTCTGTGCATGTGTCTGATTTGCCGTATAAGTAGTCTAACCTTCTCTATGGTTTGCACAGTGGGTTTTTCAAGGAACTCTTCATCTATTTCGTCCATCTTATCCTCAAAATCTTCTATAACTACGTTGTAATTATCTACAATGGCATCCAAAATCCTGTAAAGCAAAAAATCTTCCCTTCCCTTTAGTATCAATGGCTTCTTCCTTAGAATTCTTTCTTTTAGCTCTTCTATACGTTTTAGTTGCTTCTCGTGGATTGTTATCAGAATATACTTGCTGACAAAAATGCTTAATTGCCCGGTTGAAATACCTTCCTCTCCGGCATTTATCGTCTTTGCAATGACGAATAGGTACTCATCGTAATCATCCATCTTGGGTCTTTCCTCTGCCTGCACACTATCTTCGATTGCTAATGGATGGAATCCAAGGAGACTTTCAAGGGGCGAGAGTTCTTCGATTGTTGGTTCGGTAATGTCTATCCAGAGCACAATTTTTTCCTCTTGTAATGCGGGTATCTCCTCAAGCGATTCCAACTCGTATATCCGTTGCATCGTAGCTGAGTATTTAATCGCTGTAATCTTCATCCCCTATCCTCCTTGCATTTCCTTTTCTACATTCTAAAAATAATAATAAAAAGGCGGAAAAGATAAAATACCGTAAAGTATTCATAACTACTGGTTGAGGTTACTAATCCCTGCTTTTGTGGGCGAATGTATTTGCCTATAATTTGCTGTTTTGTTTCGTTTAAATATTAATAACTTTTTGTCCATTTCAGACACTCTCTTCACCTACAAGAGTGTCCCTCTTCTGCATGAAACTCAACCACCCAGAAGGAAAAATATAAACATCGTGATGAACAAATACTTAAGTTTAAGTATAACACAAGGGATTATTCAAAACAGCCGGTGGTAACCATGTCATATGAACTTGGTGAAGAGAACAAAAAAGTCTCGTATACTCGATACAGTACTCCATCTGCCTATCGAGAGTCTGGCGCATTCCTTCCAAAAAAATTAATGTACCCAAAGATATACCTGTATCGACTTTCACCTTACATGGGTTGTCCAAAGAGATGTGTCTATTGTTTTGAATTGCACAATAGTTGGATAAATCCAGATGAAGTAAAGATCAAGACTAATACCGTAGAATTTGTGAGAGATAAGATATCAAAGCAAAAACAACGCGATGTTATACTTTTAGATGGCTATGATTGTGAGCGCGCTGAAATCAAAGAAGAGCTCATAAGAAACTCTCTTAAAGTGATTCTAGAGTACCGAATGCCTCTTCTCATTCAAACAAAATCAGACCTGGTTCTAAGGGATATTGATATTTTAAAACAGCTAAATGAAAAAACTAACTTCCTTCATGTAGCATTCTCGATAACAGACCTCAATCATTCCCATCATCAGATGTTCGAAGCCTATACATGCGCTCCAGAAAACAGACTAAAAGCCATGAAAACAATTTCCAATGCGGGTATATCTACCGGCATTCACCTGATGCCCGTACTTCCCTATATTTCAGACACCCAAGAAGAGCTTGAACGTCTTTTTGATAAAGCAAGTAAAAATGGCTGCCAATATATTATATATAACCCGTTGAGAGTCGCTGGCAGTGGTCCGCAGCGAAAAAAATGGTTTGACACACTGAGAGAGTATTTTCCTTCTCTGGTGAAGAAATACGAAAAACTTTATCCTTATGAGAAAGATGCTTACAAATTTGGTCATGTTCCACGCGACAGCACATATCTCAAGGAGCTCTCTAAAAAAATCGCTATTTTAGGGAAGAAGTATGGCATAGATAATAACATTAACATTTCTCGACCAAAAATAGATAAAGATAAAAAGTCAATCACCTCCAAGAAGCAGAAGAGTCTGAGCAATTTTATGTAATCTTATTTCCGCATATTTTACGTCCTTCTTAACAGCGTGCTTTGTTTGAAATCTCTCTGATTCTGAGTTTTTTCATCCAGGCTTCTTAATCCATCATAATCATATTTCTCCAGCACCTCTGGTACATTGGAATCTGCACCTCCCTTAGTTATCAATCGTCTTACTGGATGTGCTTCGAGGTCTTTTCCTTCATAAGTTTTCAACATTAGCTTAATACGTTCCTCTCTAATATTTGATTGGATCCACTTTCTTTCATCCTTCTTGGGTAGGATCACGGGCATCCTCTTTTTTTTGTTATTAACCTTCGCTATAAATGGGTTCGCATCAATGCTTATCACGGAATAAGTCCGTAACTTCTTTTTATTTTTCTTATCACTCCACTCGTCCCATACGCCAGCTACCGCAAATGCATCGTTATCTTTCATCTTTATGTAATAGGGATAGATTCCCCCATTAACTTCTCTCCACTCGAAGTAACCGTCCATCACTACCAGGCACCTTCTTTTTCTTATGGGAACCCTAAAAGATGACTTTTCAAATATGGTATCGGATCTCGCATTCACCGTTTTTATCCTGATGTCCCTTGCTTGCTCTTCATCTCCTACCCAGGAGGGTATAAGACCCCAGTTAAGAAATGAAAACTTATCAGGTTCTTCATTAGTGATCACTGGCATTGACGGATTATCATAAGCAGATACATGGTAGACGCTCTCAAAATCCCGGTCGAATTTAGCTTCAAATCTCTTTTCCAGAAAACCGGGATCTTTATTTAGTGAATAGTTGGTACCCATGTGAGATCTCCCCTACCGCTAAACTTTTGTCTTAAACCGTTTAAATAATTGTGAAATTATTTTTATCCCCCTTTCCTCTAAAAGCGCTCTACTGATATAAACATCATGATTATATCTATAGCTATCTATTTCAGTTAGTTTCTTTTTATATATGAATGTGCTTGGCGTATCCTCGTTTTCTATCGTACAGAACATCGCAAGAAGCGGATATTCCTCTACCTCGTTCTCCAGCTCGTGCAGGTCCTCAAGACCAGGGTCATGCCTGCCCAATGGGTGCTTGCCCGCTTCTTTTCCCTGCTATACTTTGTGAATTTTCTCCCTGTTCCAGTCCTTATTCTCACACCGATTCGGTTGTTGTGTTTCAGGAACCCGATGATATAAAAAGCTTTTATTCCTTCTATCGAGACGTTTTCACGGATAAATCTGAGCAATTGGACAAAATAGACGTCTAAAGCAGCGCCGATTTTATTTTGGATTGTCAATGCCCGGCTTCACTGCCAAAAAGATGGCGAGTTCTAAGAAGAACCGCAATCCGCCGAATTTGTATCTGTCATAACTAAAAT
>JAGGZZ010000216.1 GCA_021161765.1 Candidatus Methanophagales archaeon
GGGACATCAATAATCACGGTCTTTTCTGGATTGAGTTCCTCTTTTACCTGGTCAATCAGCGGTGTTGCCATTATCTCTCCGATATTCAACACCCCGTACACGAGGTCAACGCTGCCGTTACCGCCTTTTCCTGTTTTTATAACGCCAATCTCCCTCGGCTCCTCGCGGATTGCATTCTGCGGGCATACCATAGAGCATAACCCACAGCCGTGACAAAGTTCAGGAAACACCATGACTTCCTTTTGAGGCACAACCACAAGTGCGTTGTATTCACACGCCGCAGCGCACTTACCGCAGTAATCACACCGCTCGTAGTTGACCGCTGGCACCAGCGTATATGCCGGCTTTACCTCCTCGTCCACCGGATTAAGGAAGATATGTGAATTTGGCTCTTCAACGTCGCAATCGAGTAGCTGTACTTGTACGTTTGGGAGCGACAGCGCAAGATTAACTGCTACGGTTGTCTTTCCCGTACCGCCTTTCCCGCTTGCTATCGCAATAATCATCTGTTCACCGTCTTGTTCCATTGTGCACTCCACTAATGCCGGTGCATTTTACACGCATTGGCATCACTGGCTTCGGCGAGCTTCCCTGCCTGGAAAGCCCTTATTGCTTCGCTCACCGTGCCACTGGCGCCCACATACACTTCTATCCCCAACTGCTCAAACGCGCTTATTGCACGGGGGCCTAATCCCGAACAGAGCATTATTTCCGCACCTGCACCTGCTACGAGCTCCGGCGTATTGCCCATACCGCCAAAATGCTCACCCGTGTTCTGCACAATTTCCACCTCGTTATTCACTATATCCACAACAGTAAACGTTGGCGCTCTTCCAAAATGCTCGCTTACAACATCGTCTAATCCTCCATTTCCCAGTGTGGGTATACATAGTTTCATTTTCTCAGTTCTTCCAATCGCTTCTTTATCTGCTCTATCTGGTCGCCAAGCATCTTCGCCTGCGATTCAAGCATAGAAATCTCCTGTTCCTTCTGCATCGCGGGCATGCCCATTGGTGCCGGTGCAACCGGCGCGCCTGTCGGCACTTGCTGCTGTATCCATGAACCGAACTGCGGCATCTGTCCTGTTTGAGTGAGATACTGCGCACCTGGCGGCATTCCTGTCGGACTCCTACCTACCCAGCCTGGCGAGTATCCAAACCTCATCCAGCCCGGCAAACCCGTCAAATAATACATGTTTCTCCTTCTATTTCCTCCTCTTCCCATACCACTCATTTTATTTTTATCACCTCTTTTTAAGTTCTTCTATTCTCTTCTTCACTTCTTCCAAATCTTTCTCTAATCTACTTGCTATGTTCGATAATTGCTCGAGTTCTTCTTCTTTTGTTTTCGGTGCCTGCGGCGCTTGTGGCTGTGGTTGCGGCTGCGAAGGCATTGGTTGCTGCATGCCAAGTCCCATGCCCATGCCACGTCCTCTACCGCCACCTCGTCCTCTGCCCATACCCATACCCATACCCATACCCATGCCAAATCCGCCACCTGGTGCAGTAGCACCCATTCCCGCATGAGCAGCAACTGTCGAACCCCCCACCACGTTAAGCTTACCGCCTTTATACATCTCAACTGCTTCTTTCACTGTCCCATACGCGCCGGTTGCGATTTTCACATCGGCGGTGGAAAGCACCTGAAAGGCATTGGGACCTATATTTCCTGAGATGAGCACGTTCGCTCCTTTATTCACTACTGTCTGCGCCGCTTGAATCCCTGCTCCTCCCGGTGCAGCGATCGCTTTGTTTGGCATCGCTTCGAACGCCATCGTATCCGAATCAACGAATACAAAGTATTGACACCTGCCAAACCTCGGATCTACCTGGGCATTCAAATCCATTCCAACTGACGTTACACACATCTTCATCTTCGCTTCATCTTTCCCCAATTTTTATTTCTCTTCTCTCCTTTTATTATATGAATATATATTCATTACAATATAAAAAGGCAATTTATTTTTTCTCGCCTTCCACAAATGTCCGCACATTTTCCACTATGCACTCAAATGCTTCCCTAACCTTCGATTCCTTTTGCATGACAAAAGGGGTTCCCGCATCCGCGGCTTCTACCATCTTCGGGTCGAGCGGCACTCGCCCTAGGAAAGGTACACCTAGCTCGCTCGCCGCCCGCTCACCACCGCCGTATTTGAAAATGTTTATCTCTTTGCCACAATAAGGGCATACAAATCCACTCATGTTCTCTATTATCCCTATCACCGGCACTTTCAACACCCCCGAGAAGTTCACTGCCTTTCTCGAATCCAGCAATGCTAAATCCTGCGGTGTCGTTACAACTATCGCACCATCCACGTTTTTTATCAACTGCGCAACACTTAACGGTTCGTCCCCGGTCCCCGGCGGAAGGTCAACGACCAGATAGTCCAGCTCACCCCAATCCACGTCTGAGAGGAACTGTCGTATCGCATTCATCTTCATCGGTCCCCGCCAGATAATAGGAGAATTCCGGTCAGGCAGCAGAAAACCTATGGACATCGCTTTCAGCCGCGGCGTGACCAAAATTGGCGACATTTTATCCCCCGAAATCTCTGGTCGCTTGTCTTCTATTCCCAGTATCTTCGGAATATCAGGCCCGTGTATATCGGCATCCATCAAACCCACGTCTAAACCCCTCATTCCAAGAGCAAAAGCGAGATTCGCGGCTACCGTCGTTTTCCCTACTCCCCCCTTTCCACTCATCACCATTATCTTGTGCTTTACCGTTTCCATACTCGCTTTCACTGCCTCTTCCTCCTCCTTCATCCTCCTCTTTCCTTCTTTCTCCCCTTCCGTTCCCGTAGTCATAATTATACCTTCTCCTCAAAATTAAAAGAAACTAAATGTCCTCTTCCTCCTTTATGCCTTCCTCCTCCACCGCGAGCGGGCGTTTTGCATTCCGCAAACACATAGCTCCCGCCCTCTATCCTTATGGCTTTCCCTTCGACAAAGGCTTCGGCTATTTTTCGATGTGCTTCGGTTATTATTCGATGGAACGTAGGCTGCGAAATATCCATTAACTTCGCCGCTTCCGCCTGGTCGAGCTGCAAATAATCTTTCAGCCTTATGCTTTCTAACTCCTCGACCTTCAATATTTTTTCGGTTTTGGGATTATAGAAGCCCCTCCTCCGTGCTCCTGCGCCTGCCATTGCCCTTGGCTCGAAGTAGAGGAAGTTTGGCTGAAAACCAACACATCTTACTCGTCTTGCATCACACATGGTTGATTAGATATGAATATATATTCTCAAATACGTATAAGTAAAATAAATAAAATAGGGGCTATATTAAAATCATGGAGACTGCAAAGAAGTGGGAAAAGGACAGGGAGAAGGAAGGAGAGGAAAAGATAAAGATCGCTCAGGTTTCCTGTGGTACCATATACGGGAATGTGCAAAAGGAGATAGAGAAAGTTGCTACGGAGATAGGAGCCGAGATATTTGTGCCTGAAGTTGACCTTGACTATGTGGCAACGAAAGCGGACGAATTTGGATATGACTTTAAGAACAGCATTGGATTAAGTGTGGCGTTGGCAAGAGGATACGCGGTGGCTGAAGGATTATGCGATGCGGATGCCGTATTTGTTGCAGGTTGTCATAAGTGTCCACGAGGAGCGGTTATAAGGACAGAAATACGGAAAATATTACAGGACAAGACAACCCTGCCGCTTGTTATGTACCCTTTTTCGGAGCGGACGAAGGCGGGTGAATTGCTGACGAGAATGGAAGCCTTGATTACGATAGTGAAGCGGCGATGGATACTGGAAAGGACGAAACAGGAGGGGCTCACGGCGGGCATAGACTCGGGCTCCACAACGACAAAAGCAGCGATAATGCAGGATGATGAGGTGTTGGGCGCTACATGGAGTCCAACAGGGGACGTAGTAAAAACGGGAGAGCGTGTTTTTGCGAAGGCGCTGGAAATCGCAGGTGTGAAAAGGGAGGACATAGAGGCGATAGGAACGACCGGCTACGGTAGATACGGGTTAGGCGAGCATTTCAACGCGGACCTGGTGCAAGAAGAGCTGACCGTGAACTCAAAGGCGGCGATGTATCTTGCGGGAATAGAAAAGGGCGAGGCAATGATTATTGACATCGGCGGCATGGACAACAAGATAATAACGGCAAAAGACGGCATCCCTGATAATTTCACGATGGGAGGAATATGCGCAGGTGCTTCGGGAAGGTTCCTGGAGATGGTAGCACGTAGATTGGGTGTAGACGTGGTAGAGATGGGGGAGTTAGCTTTAGAAGGCGACGCGTATAAAGTAAAGACAGATAGCTATTGCATCGTTTTTGGTATTCAGGACCTCGTATCCGCATTGTCAAGCGGGGCAAGACGCGAAGACGTTGCGGCTGCTGCTTGTCATTCCGTTGTAGAACAGGTAAAAGAGCAGTTGTTGCAGGAAATAGACCTCAGACAGCCTGCGATAGAAGTTGGCGGTACTTCACTGGTGAAGGGCGTGCCGGTAGCGATGAACGACGTATTAGGATTTGATGTCATCGTGCCGAAATACCCACAGTACATAGGTGCCGTGGGCGGGGCACTGCTATCTTCGTCCTTCAGGTAAATAAAGTAAAGCCATGAAGTTACGGTTTATTGGTGTGGTGGAGAAGGCGGACGAAAGGGGGATATCAAAGATACGCATTTTTGATGAATTTCGTGAGGGTTTGGAAGGATTAGATACCTTCTCGCATATTATCATCCTCTACTGGCTTCATTTACGAGCTACTGAGGAAAGAAGGAGGGTTTTAAAAGTAATTCCTATGGGGCGTGCAGGAAGCCCAAAAGTGGGTGTATTCACATCCAGGAGTCCAAGCAGACCGAATTCTATCGGATTGTGCGTGGTGGAACTGGCGAAACTGGAAGGGAATATTTTATCGGTGAAAGGGCTCGACGCTTTTGAAGGCTCGCAGATAATTGACATTAAGCCGTACCTCCCACGAATAGATGCGTTTCCCGGGGCTGCCGTTCCGCAGTGGGCTCGTCACCCTTAAATATGCTGGCTTGGAAGGATGGACGTCAAGATAATTCGCAGTCAAAGAAGAAAGAAAACGATAAGCGCACGAGAAGTGGAAGGTGTCATTCACTTATACCTACCTGCGGCGCTCTCGCGAGAGGATGAGTTCAAGTATGTCCAGTGGGCGAAAAAGCGTTTCGAGTCGCGGCGACGCAAGAAAGAACTCACGGATAAAAATGCTGATGTCGTACTGGAACAGCGTGCTCGAGCACTTAACAAACGGTATTTTGGTGGTGAACTTTCCTGGAAGCAGATATGCTATACGACCGAGCAAAATACACGCACGTTCGGAACCTGTAACACGAGAACCAGAATAATCAGGATTTCCGACCGTCTGTTGAAAATGCCGACATTTGTGCATGATTATGTCGTGGTGCATGAGCTTGCACACCTGAAGGTGCCACGACACGGACCCACGTTCTGGCAACTCGTGAATCGGTATCCGAAAACCGAGCGAGCCAGAGGCTATCTGATGGCGGTTGGAATGGGTGATTGAAAAAATAAATAGAAGGAAGCTGTACTTTATATACAATGAAAAAAAACAAAGACAAAGCTAAAGTATTATTGCTAATCTGCGATGGTCTCGGTGACCGCCCATCCATAGAAGGAAAGACGCCCTTACAAGCTGCTAATACGCCTTATTTAGATGAGATAAGCAAAGAGGGAATAAACGGGCTGATGGACGTCATATCTCCCGGGATAGTGCCTGGAAGCGATACGGCACATCTCGCAATCCTTGGCTACGACCCATACAAGTATTATCCAGGCAGAGGTGTGTTTGAAGCGCTTGGTGCTGATATGGAACTGTGCGAAGGAGACGTTGCTTTCAGAGCGAATTTCGCTACCGTGGATGGTAAGATGCGGATCATAGACCGAAGAGCCGGGAGGAAAGGCAGTAAAGAGCTGGCAGAAGCACTAAACGGGCTTGAAATAGACCACAC
Organism: Candidatus Methanophagales archaeon; assembly: GCA_021161765.1. Lineage (GTDB taxonomy): Archaea > Halobacteriota > Syntropharchaeia > Alkanophagales > Methanospirareceae > QEXZ01. The sequence goes on from JAGGZZ010000216.1 coordinate 5,958, forward strand.
CAAAGTAATGTTCATGAATACCACGGAACACCGATGCGCACTGGTACTGAAAGGAGAGAATCTGTCAAAAGCGGTCTCTGATGTGGACACGCATGAAGCTGGGAGTGAAGTAAAAAAATGTGTGCCACTTGAAGAAGGCGAGAAAGAGCTCAAGACCGCAAACATCGTGAATGCATTTGTCTCTCAGAGTTATGATATACTGAATGAACATCCTGTAAATAAGGAAAGGAGAGAGAGAGGCGAACTGCCTGCGAACATAATTCTGTTGCGAGGTGCGGGCAGCTATGAGGAAGTGTCGGCGATGAAAGAGCGATTCGGATTCGGAGCTGCCTGCATAGCAGGAGCTTCTCTTTACAAAGGCGTTGCGAAATATCTCGGCATGGACGTTGTGCCTGTTGAAGGTGCGACAGGCAGAGCGGATACGAACTTAAATAACAAAGCAGAAGCTGCTTTGCACGCATTAGAGAAATATGATTTTGTTTTCCTTCACGTGAAAGCTACCGATAGCATGGGGCACGACGGCGACTTTGAGGGAAAGGAGGACATGATTTCGCGGATAGATAAAGAGCTTGTAACACGAATAAAGGATGTTGACGCATACATTGCCATTACGGCAGACCATAGCACGCCTGTATCAATAAAACGGCACAGCGGTGACCCGGTTCCCATAGTTATAAAAGGCGAAGGCGTCAGGAAAGACGGAATAACCAAATTTGATGAGTTTTCCGCTGCTTCCGGCGGGTTGGGCAGGATAAGAGGCGTTGATTTGATGCCGATATTATCGGATTTTACGGGTTTTTATACGATGTTTGGGACGTGAAGTCTCGACTGCTAACTCCATCACGCAGTGAATAGCGGGACGGCACTGTCAATTTTTCAAGTGAAATTCGTATTCACGTATGCCATTCAATCACTACTGGCTAACATATTTAAATTTTACAACCACTTTATAGGGTTTTCTTTAGAAGAGAAAGAAACTGGTCAAAAATCCATTAATCGGCTCTTTCCTTCATATATATCCTTACTTATACGTAAGGTCAGTATTCCAGCCAACATGTAGGCCGCTGTATGGATTATCATGAACCAAAAACTGAAAACTAAGTATTCCATTTTGTTATCCTCCCTTTTTTCTTCTTAATCAAATTATAACTTTACAGATATCTAAGATGTGTATTTCGCACAACGGGATGCGGATATGAGCAGTCCGAAGAGTCTGCTTCGGGACGCTTATAGCTCTCTGGTATTCTCATAGTTTTCACTACCATTAAAGACCTGTTACTAACCTCTCCCTGTTGAACCATTTCGTAGCAATGAAATAAGTCA
>JAGGZZ010000166.1 GCA_021161765.1 Candidatus Methanophagales archaeon
GCACATAGAAGCAAAGGAAGCGCCCTTACCTATGCTCATTCCGATGTGCGTTACTGCTTTCCTCTGTATGGCTATCGGGCTATACCCGAAGTTGCTTTACTGGATATTACCATACAAAGGTGCAGCGTTGCATTACCACGCATTCGCAGTCGGGCACACATTAGGAACGGTGGAACTGGTGCTGATGACTGTTTTCCTGTTCTTCATGCTGGGGTATTTTGCACCTCACGAGAAGATAACGTATGACGTAGATTATCTGTATAGAAAAGCGGGTAGAGGATTTATATGGTTCTGTGAGAATCCATTAGCGCGTTTTGCAATTGGAGTGGAAAAGGTAATACTGAGAATTGCGGATTCTTTCGTCACCTTCGGCAAGAATCCAATACGAGGAATAAGAATGGCGGTGGACACGATGGGCGTAGCGCTGTTGAAACCTTTTGTTTTCGTTTACAATCTGGTAATACATCCGGTGTACAGGCATTATGAGCGAGACCTGGAAGAAGTGAAGATGCGACCAGCGGAAGAACCCCTGGAGCGAATGAGCATTGGAATCGGCGTGCTGCTGGTGCTTCTCTTTTTCGCGTTATATTTGATTGCTATGCTTCTGCATGGGTGGCTGGCTTAGCCATAGTGTGAGTACAATTAGCGGTTTAGCGGTTTAGCGGCTTAGAGGTTTAGCTTAGCTATTCGAGTAATCGCTAAAAAACCAGCCTTCTAATCTGCTTGAAAGCCCTGACACCTGAAACCTGACACCTGTTTAGATTACATTCTCAAGCGCTACTTCTACAAGCTTATAGAAATACATAGAGATTACATTCAGCCCCAGAATAAAATCCAGGAGGAACAAAACCGAGAAAATCGCGGTTATTGATAATGGAATGAGCATGAACAAAGGTGCTTCTTTTACTTCCATTGCTTTTGCCTCCCCTTCTGGCTGCTTGAAGAATGCGGTATGTATGATAGGGAAGAAATAAACGACATCCAGCAAAGAAGCGGTTAAGAGAACAAACAAAAAGACAATTTCATGCGCTTGTAATGTCCCCAGGCAAAGGAACCATTTACTTATAAACCCACACGCGGGTGGAATGCCGCACATTCCAAATGCGGTTATGGTAAATGCAAGCATCGTTACCGGCATTTTCCTCCCTACGCCACCCATCTCACTTATGTTCTTCTTCCCGGTAACGACCATTATCGCACCAGCGCAAAGGAACAACGTTATCTTCATGAACCCGTGGAAAGGAATGTGGATCATCGCTCCCCTTATCCCATTTGAAGTTAGCAACGCCGCACCCAGGATTATATACGACAACTGGTTTATCGTGGAGTACGCCAGTCTTCTCTTCAGGTTATCCTGTGCGATGGCAAACAAATTGGCTACAATCATGGTAAAGCCCGCTATACACGCAAGCGCTATTCCAAGATAGAGCGAAGTCATCAACTCCACGCCATAGATATAGCATACAATCCTGACGATTCCAAACACCCCCGCCTTCACTACCGCTACTGCGTGCAAAAGTGCGCTTACCGGCGTGGGCGCGATCATTGCAGTAGGCAGCCATGAGTGAAAAGGCATCCACGCCGCTTTCATGAATCCCAGCAAGAAACAGAAGAACAAAATTATCAGTGTCAACTTATATGCGGAACCGAGTTCCGCTAACGCTTTTATCCCCCCATTTGTGAAGTCCGTGGTCCCGGTAAGATAATAAGTCATCATTATTGCGAACAGGAGGAAAACGCCCGCAGTAAGCAGATATGCGAAATATTTATGACCTGCCCTTATCGCTTCTTCGCTCTGCTCGTGTATAACTAACGGATATGTTGATACCGTTAGTATCTCGAAGAATACGTACATCGAGAGTAAATTCGCGGACATTGCAACGCCAATGGCGCCGAATATGGCGATAGCAAAGCAGAAATAGTATCGCGTCTGCGCATGCTCTTTCAAAGACCTCATGTATCCGATGGAATAGAACGATACGAGAATCCACAAGAATGATGCGGTGAGCGCGAAAATAAGACCAAAAGCATCCACCTTAAATCCAAATGCAATGCCCTCAAACATCGTCTGTGGAAATAGCAGGCATTGGACGACTTTTTTGTCCAGAACAGTCGGTATCATGGATGCAATGAGCGAGAACTGCAGAATGCCCGCGATAATCGTCCAGCTCTCTCTTACGTTCGGTCGCTTGCTGGACAGCAATATGAGAATTGCCGCGGTAGCAGGGCATAGAATTGCAAGTAGAGGTATGTAACTGGAAACGATTAATCCCTCTGTCATGGCGCTGCCACCCCCGTGCCCAATAATGCATTCACTGCCTGGTCAACTATCGGTAGTAAAGGTGTTTCCGCACCGGCAAGCCACAGAAGACCAACGATAACGCAGAGCGAACCGAGTACCAATGTGGGGATAACCATGCTACCCGGTGCTTCCTCCTTTTTTATCGCATGTTCGTTTTCTCCCGCTCCCTCCTTCCGCACAAAATACATGCGATCTATAACGCGCCAGAAATAGACCAGGTTGAGCAGCGTGCTGGCGAGTATAACGCCTACATAGACGTATTCCACCGCTTCTAAAGAGGCTAACACTAAATACAATTTCGTTATAAATCCCACGGTTGGTGGGACGCCGATCATTGATAACGCCGCTAACGTGAAAGCAGCACAGGTGTAAGGCATTTTCTTACCCAAACCCTCAAAATCTTTTATACTCCTCAACCCTGTCCGGTATATAATGGCACCTGCAACCATGAACAGGCATCCCTTTGTTATTGCATGATTCAATATGTGTATCAACGCGCCATATAGTCCCCATTGCGTGGAATATAGTCCCACACCAAGCACGATATAGCCTATCTGTGAGACACTGGAGTAAGCAAGCATTCGCTTCAAATTAGTCTGCATTATTGCGATAACCGAGCCTACAATGATGGCTATCGCAGCTATCCAGGAAAGAACATCCGCGATGGGCACATAAAGGTGGATGAATTCCGTGGTGAACACGGAAAAAAAGATTCGTATAAACGCGTAAATTGAAACCTTTGACATCGCCGCCGCGATTATCACGCTAACCGCAGATGGGGCATACGTATATGCATCGGGTTGCCAGATATGAAGCGGAAAAAGCGCCATCTTTATGCTTATCCCAACGACGAAGAAGACAAACGCCGCTTGCACCACTTTATTCTCGTATAGCGGTGGCAATAAAAGCGCGAGGTCGTGCATGTTAAGCGAGCCGGTTACGGAATACAGGAATCCCACACCGAGCAGGTAGAAACAAGCGCCTATGGAACCCATAATCACGTAGTTATAGCTTGCTTTTAACGATCTCCCACCCGCGGCAGCTATTAACGCATACGCCGCTAAAGAAGCTATCTCCAGAAATACATACAGGTTGAATATATCCCCGGTTACGATTATACCGCATAAACCGGTAACGAGCAGTTGAAAGACTACGTAGAAGGGCACGATTTTACGAGGCAGCTCTTTCTCTATGCTCCTCTTTGCATATATCGCCGTTAGCAGGCATACAAATAGAACTATAACCAGCACGTATGCGTTGAATGCATCTACGACGTATTCTATGCCCCAGGGGGGAGCCCATCCACCCAGCCAGTAATGTATCGGTTCACGCATGATAACGACATGGTGTAAAATGGAAAAAGCGAGCAATAGCTGCACGAAAATGGTTGCGAGAGAAATAGGCAAACAGGTCTTCTTATTCAGCCACCCCGCAATCAGAATGGTGAATGCGGAAAGCAAGGATATTACAATAATAAGCACGGGATAATGTTCGGCTAAAATCAATCTGACCCACCTTCCTTCTTTGCCTTCTGGCTCTCTCTTCCTCTTTCTCTCTCCCTAATCATTTCTCCTCCTGGTCTGCTCCGTATCTACCTTATCTCTAACCTATCTTGAGCAGTGTTTTATATTTATATTTTTCGTTTTTTTTGCGCACTTGAATCCTCAGCACGGTCATGTAATAAATCTAACATCCTGCTCTTTGCTCTTGCTTTTACTTCACTTGCCCTTTTCTCGGTATTATAAAAAATAGAAAGAGGGGGGTATGCCGACAAATCTCCTTCGCTTTCATCTCGTCCGGATTTATATCCTTCAATATGACTTTTGCCGCTATGTCCTGGTCAACAATTATCCCTATGGTTTTGCCCTCCGAGGTTATCACTACACTCCCTACTCGCGACAGTTCCATGTGCTTTATTATTTTAGCGACTGGAACATCTTCGTCTTCGGCGATGACGGGAAAGCTCATTATCTCCTTGACTTTCATCTTTCCTTTTCTCTTTCTCCTTTTTCTTCTATTTTGCTTTATGTTGCATGCATTTATGAAGCGAGTTAATATAAATTATTCACTTTGTGGTGTTCTATTCCTACGGGAAAATTGAAGGGTGATGGAAATATGATATGAAAGTTACAATGGTAATCCCATCATATTGGGCGAGAGAAAGTGGTGTTGGTTGAAAGGAAGGGGACGCTATTTATGACCACCTCTCTCCTCTGGATAGTGAAGGCACGTTGCTTAGAGCAATACAGAGTATAGAAAATCTGGAGGATAAAGATTTTCAATTGGTAATACTTACAGTCGCCCTACCCCGATATTGTAGAGTTCAAATCTTCCGACCCTAAAGTTATTCTAAAAGACACATGTGCCATCGTATATAAAGGGAGGGAATATCTTTCCACTATGAGCCATATAAGATCAGCCAGAAGTAAGGATGGTATTAACTTTAAAATTGATGCTGTTCACGAGCCGCGAAAAAATCGTTCACGGATAATGGATATTATTCCATTCTGTAAAGAGGTGCAATAAAAAAATAATAAATTCATAGGTGCGGTGGGTTAAAAGTTTAAATGACACCGGGTTTTTAGAAATACCGGAGGAAGAAAAAGAGGAAAAATGAAAATCGCATTTGTATCAACCTATCTCCCCCAGCAGTGCGGGATAGCCACTTATACGGATTATGTCATTCACGGGCTCTGGAAGGTAAATCCTGGATTGAAAATCAAGGTAGTTGCCGAGAGGGATGCATCGCCAGTTAACCAGAAGAGATTTGAGGTGGTCCCCTGCTGGAATAGGAACGAGAATTATGTAGAACCAATCATCAGCAATGTAAAGGACGCAGATATAGTCCATATTCAACATGAATACGGCATTTACGGGCTTGATGACCGATTGCCCACGCTGCTCGAGCGATTGAGGGCATCTGCAAAAAGGACAATAATAACTATCCATTGCATAAGACCCGGCCAATTCTGTGAAAGAGGAGTGATGGACGAGAATTTCGCCGGTAGAATTGCCGGGCTTGCTGACGGGGTTATTGTCCATCGCGATTCGCAGAAGGCGATATTGAAGCGGCTTGGAATACCGGCGAAGAAGATTCATATTATTCCCCATGGCACAGCGCTCAGTAATGTAGATAAGAAGATTTCGCGGAAGCGGCTAAAATTACCCGAAAAGGGCAAGATAATCACGGCATTTGGTTTTGTCAATACCTTTAAAGGTCTGGACGTTTCACTTGAAGTGCTCGGGGAGATAAGGAAAGAAGTCGAAGATGTATATCTATTTATTGCCGGCGGGGCTTCACCTACCGCACCCCAAAAAGCCATGAATTACGTCAGAAATCTCAGAAAGCAAATAAAAGAACTTGACCTTACCGATAACGTGATATTCCCCAATAAATTCTTCCCAAATGAGGAGATACCGTATATATTTGGAGCATCTGATATTGCTTTGTTCACGCATTATCACGAAGACCGGTCGGTTTCTGGTGCTATTCATCTCGCAATAGGGGCAAAGAAGCCTGTTATTGCCTATCGGGTACCGAAGTTTGAAGTACTTAAAAACGTTTGTGACGAACTGCTCATCCTTCCCGGCAACGCATCAGGGATTGCAAAAACGGCTATTCGTATTTTCGAGGACAAAGAATTTGAGCGGTATATACTTGATAGAACGGAAAGATACCGGAGAGCAACCTCCTGGCCTGCGACGGTACGCAAGCATTTGAAATTATATCATCTAATATAAAGGAAAGGCGTGTGAGTGATTAAATTAGAGGAGAATGAACGACAAATATAGAAAACTATATATAGTGCTTTTAATCCATTGCTAATAATATGCGGTGATGAGGAGGTATAAGAATGAAGATTGCGGTGATGACATCCTGGAATGACGAAACGGGTGCTGCGGTGCATGCAAAGGCACTGGTGAACGCGTGGCTGGAGTTGGGGCATAAAGTGACTGTATTCAGTTTTCTCCGGGAGGAGTCCGGGGAAGATAAATTTACAGGTAAAGACGAGCGTTATGTGATAAGATGCTATGGGAAAAACTCCCTGGACCCAAGACCCATTCTCACATCCGGGTTTGACATCTTTGTAGTAGAGGACTTAAGGGCTCTTCCCGTAGAACAACTCGCCAGGATATTCCCGATGATTAAAGAGCGAGCACGAACGGTTCATATCGTTCACGAAAATAAGTTACCGAAGGAAGCGTGGTTTTATCAGCTTCTCTGGGATAAAGTGGTTTACTTCGATGAGCGGCAAGAGTTCCTGCGCGATGTTTATCCCGATGCGGACTACATTCCATTTCCTTGTTTCCCTATAAGGCGTGGGGACAAGTATGAAAGCAGAAAAAGGCTTGGTTTACCTATGGATAAGAAAATAATCTTCACTTTCTGCCAGAGGGAATATCGTCCATACCTGAGATACTTGTGTGAAGAGTTGAAGTCCGAAGCGATTTTATTATTTGTGATTTATCCAGGCTACGAGATGCTTGAGAAGGAGTTGGCACCGCCATGGATGATTGTTCGTGCAGAAGGGGCTCTATCTGATGAGCGGTTTGACGAGTATCTATTTGCTTCGGATGCGGTTATCTTCCATAAATACCATGTCAGATACCCCCGGCTTGTCTCCGCTACAATCTTTCAGGCGATAGGTGCAGGCTGCCCAATCTTTATACCACAGCAATCCGAGTACTTTCAGCCATTGCAGGATGAAGTGATTTATTATAGCGATACGGAGGACATGTGCCGGAAATTGGTTGCCTTTTGTGAAGATGAGCGGATAGCGAAGCGCGTTATAGAAGCGGAAGAGGTGTACGCACATATAAAGTCTGCGAAGAAGATAGCGGAGATATACATAGACGTTTTTACCGAGGTATTGAAGGGGAGGGGGTTGTAATTGGATGAAGCTGAAGCGTTACGAAGGCAACCCGATATTGAAGCCCAAGCCAGAGAATGACTGGGAATCAAAAAATGTTTTTAATCCTGCGGTTGTTTATGATAAGGGTTTATTTCACCTCCTTTACCGGGGTATGGGGCGGGATGGTGTTTCGCGAATCGGGTATGCGGTAAGTATAGATGGCTTCAACTTCCTTCGCTTTGACAAACCTGTTATCTCTCCGAAACGGATACTGGAACCACGGGGGTGTGAAGACCCGCGGGTCGTAAAGCTCGGGAATAGTTATTATATGACTTATACTGCTTATTCTGAGAGGGGAGTACGGGTCGGTTTAGCCACCACAGATAACTTTATACAATGGGAAAGATACGAGATAGAATGGGCGGAGAGGGATGACAAAGATGCCGTCCTCTTCCCTGAGAAGATTGATGGCAAGTATATGATACTCCATAGACCAATGCATAAAGAGCCCATGGGCATCTGGATTAGTTACACTGATAACTTTGTTGATTGGTATGGGGAGCGAGAAATTATGGCACCGGCAGAAAGAGGGAATTGGGATAGTGTGAAGATTGGCGCGGGTGCACCACCAATAAAGACGGAGAAGGGGTGGTTGCTGATATATCATGGCGTTGACGAGGATAAGGTATATAGAC
>JAGGZZ010000148.1 GCA_021161765.1 Candidatus Methanophagales archaeon
AAAGCGGTAGAAATCGTTAATATCTTCTGCTCATCGAGAGTCTTTTCGGTTATCGCCTCGATAACCTGCTCTAAATTAGTAATCCGTATTTCGTACATGTTTTCAATTACGCCGAGAAGTGCTCTTGCTCGGTCTTTCGCCTGTTCTTGATTCATGGCTTGTAAATCCCCTCCTCAGTTTCTTCTGTCTCGTTTTGCACCTGCACCTACTCATACTCGTAGAACCCCTTTCCTGCTTTTCTGCCTGTCCAGCCCGCTCTCACCATTTGCGTCATAAGAAGCGCGGGCTTGAACCGCTCTTTCCCGGTCTCATTGTACATCGTGTTGAGAACCGCAGCTACAATGTCTATTCCAATCAAATCTAAAAGCTGGAACGGACCAATAGGCCAGTTAAAACACAATTTCGCTATTTTGTCTATGTCCGCAACAGATGCGATGTTCTCCTCATGCATCCTCACCGCTTCGTTCATCACAAGACAGATCATTCGACTCACCACGAACCCTGGGGAATCCTTGATTTCAATCGGCTCCTTCCCCAACGACGTTACGAACTCTTTCGTTATGCTTACCGTGTCTTCGGAGGTTAATAACGATTTTATTAGCTCCATTCCCTTCACGACCGGTGGCGGGTTCATAAAATGCGTGCCAATTACTTTATCCGGTCTTTTTGTTACCGTGGCTAAAGCAGTGATAGGAAACGTGGATGTATTACTACCGAGAATGGCATGCTCAGGACATATTCGGTCCAATTCGCTAAATATTCCCTGCTTCAGCTCTAAATCCTCGTATACCGCTTCAATCACAAAATCCGCCCCTTCTGCACCCGCTTCTAAACTCGTTGTCGCATTTGCCGTTATCCCATCTACAATCCTGTCCACTTCCTCCTGTTCCATCTGCCCTTTCTTTGCGAGTCTCGTAAGGTCGTTTTTTATTTTCCCCAGTCCTCTTTCCAGCGATTCTTCGCTCCTGCCGACAACCGATGTAGCGTAACCCGCCTGGGCGCATATCTGCACTATTCCCGTTCCCATTACGCCTATTCCCACAACACAAACGTTCTTTATTCTCATGGCTTTTCTTTTATTCTTGTATTTTAAATACCGGACACGTATGCGCCCCGTCAGAGAACTTATCGCCTTTATAGGTATATGTACCTTTCATCTTCACCGGCTTACCGATTAGTTCCTGCGTTGCACTTTCTGTATCGTAATCAAGCCGCCCTACAACACAAGGTCCTTCCTTTGTCTTCACCAGGCAGGGGATATAAGGTGCTTCCTCTTCAAATCCCTCTGATGGCACGCGAATTACCGTAAATGTCATCAACTCCCCCTCACCGCATAATTCCGCTCTCGCAAGGCTTCTGCCTCCACACCACTGGCAAACAGGCATCGGATGGCAGGTTATCCCGCCACAAGACGCACATCTCAACCCTAACAATTTCCCGTTCCTCAAGCCTTCTTCATACTCGGCGAGGCTTAAAACCGTGTATTCCTTATATTCTTTCTCTATTTCTTCTTGCTCTTTTCCGGTCATTTTTTTTTGTCGTCATCCTTTTATTAGCCACTAGGGACTAGCCACTGGGGACTGGGGGTTAGGAATGTTTTAAGCTGTTTATTAAGGCGTTTATCATCTTGCTTATTTCAACGATTTTTTGTGATATTTGTTCTTGCAAGTCTTGAGCGTTCACATATCCAAGGCTATGGGATACTGTCGTTAGTGTTTCTACTTCTAAAAGAGAGCCTCTGGCTATTCTCAAGAATTGTATATACCCATTTGTTGTTCCGCGTCCCCACCCTTCGGCTATGTTCGCGGGTACTGACACAGATGCCCTTCGCAGTTGATTTGTCATGCCATAAAGTTCTTCCTTTGGAAAAGTTTGTGAGACTTTATAAATATCCGTTACCAACTCCATTGCCTTCTTCCACACCTCCAAGTCCTGATACGAATTTATCATTTTTCCCATACCCTAGTGGCTAGTGGCTAGTGGCTAGTCCCTAGTGGCTAGTCCCTAATCCCTATTTCCCCCTCCCAAGTATGATATGACATAGCGTCCCGAAGTCACCCCCAAGCGTATCTGTCATCCCGTACTCTGGAACAGGGTCAATTTGATTCCCTTTTGCTGCTTCTCCTCTCATTTGCTTAACTATCCAGTAAACCTGAGATGCTCCCGTTGCTCCTATCGGATGCCCTTTACCTATTAATCCCCCGGACATGTTCACCGGTATTTTCCCGCCTGATTCCGTTTGCCCATCCGCAGTTGCCTCTGCCGCTTCGCCCCATTCAAAGAATCCCATACTCTCCAACGCTATTAGTTCCGCAATTGTAAAACAGTCGTGGAGTTCAAGCACGTCTATGTCCGAAGGGCTGAGCCCCGCATGTTTAAATGCCATTCTCGCAGATGCTATTCGCGAATCCGGCTTTGTCAAGTCCTTCATCTTTGATAATGCTCCACCTGAACCCTGACCGGTGCCCAAGATGTAAACGGGGTCATCCATGTATTTTCTCGCTTCTTCCGCGGCGCAGAGTACGATAGCCGCAGCACCGTCAGAAAAAGGACAGCAATCTAAAACCGTCAGTGGGTCTGCCACCAGTTTTGAATTTATTACATCTTCTACCTTCAGGTTGCCCATCTTCTTATAAAACTGCGCCAGCGGATTCAAAGCACCGTGTTTGTGATTCTTTACAGAAACGAGCGCCATTTGTTCTCGCAGTTTGTCCATG
>JAGGZZ010000067.1 GCA_021161765.1 Candidatus Methanophagales archaeon
CCCCCATGCTTCATAATTTTCCCAAACCCTTTCACATCGTCATCCCAATCGAACACATTGACCCGCCTCATCTCCTCCTCGTCGAACAGAGTCGCCTGCCCCGTACCGTAAAAATCCGGTCCAATCAGCGAATTCCCGCACTTGATATTACCCTCAAGATTTGGCAGCACACCATCCAGCCCCAACTTCACCTGCTGGTCTATGCTCTCGCGGCTTTCGTGCTCAAGCACCTTCAACAGCAAACTCAATTTCGTCACTTCCACCGCCTGCGGGTCAATATCAACGCCGAAAATGTTATTCAAAAGAATCCGCTTCTTCTCCGCCGTGGTCAAATACCATTCGTTCTCGCGAACCTGAAACACCGCCTCTTTGTGCTTCTTCGGCTCGTTGCTCGTGTACCAGTCCAGATGATACCGCAGCAGATACGTGTATGCACCAATAAGAAAACTGCCGGAACCACATGCAGGGTCCAGAATTTTTATCGCCGCAATCTCTTCCGGCGTCTTCCCCGCAACCAATTTACCAACCGTATTTTTGACAATGTAATCCACGATATATTGCGGCGTGTAATACACACCACCCGCCTTTTTAACCTCCGGCTTCGTCTCCACTTTCGCCTGATGCCCTGCGGTCAGCCTGATGACCTTACCTAAGAACTGCTCGTACACGTTCCCTAAAATCTCTACACCGAGCACCGAAAATTCATACGGCGATTTCGGATAATACAGACTCTGAACAATCGTTTTCAATACGCGGTCGTCAATGCTCAACGCAGGCGTTATCCTATCAGTATCGAAATTAAATATACCGCTGTTGTATTTGGATTCAGCTAATTTGAAATGGTTCCGCAAATGCGTGTACACGTCACCAGATTCGGCTTTTGTTTGCAACTGCCCGTAAGGTTCGATTCCACGGTCTTCGCAAATCCGCAGGAAAATTATTCTATCAATGATTTTCTGCACGGCATAGTTCAACTCATAAATAGACAGCTCAGGATTGCGGAGTGCGATATTTTTAGCCAGTAGTTCACGCCAGCTTTCTATCTCCTTTAAAAACTCGCTATCTACTTCCTGGGTTCCTCGTTTCTTTTCGGTCGTTTCTGCAAATCTATCAAAATATCCCTGGACGACAGCATCATAAGAAAACCTACTCGCTATTTCATCCCATTGGTCAATATAATCCTTATAGGTCAGATACATGACCCTACCGGTGCCTGCTTTGTCCTCTTTTTGAGGACGTGTTCGCGTTTCATAGACTGCAAATTCTTCAAAATCGGTCAATATGGATAACGGTAGTTTTGCACTCCACGCGTATCGCCTCAATTGAAATGCCGGGTGAACGTCCTTTTTAATGTCAACAGAAGGCTTTTTCGCCTCAACAAAGAACATACGCTTTCCCGCAAGTGTAAAACAATAATCGGGTGCCTTTGTTCCACCACCAATTTTTATCGAATCTTCAAATATCACATCTCTATGTTGGGGAGCAGCATTCCTTTCATTATAGACATCCCAACCAAGAGCCTTAAAGAATTTATTCAAAAATTCGTGCTTTAATTGTTCCTCTTTATACGTTGGACTTTTGTATGCCCTTAGATTTGTTTCAAATTGTTCCACCAATTCCCTAATTATCTCTGGTGCATTTAAATCATGTTGTTCACCACGGAGACACTGAGAATCAGAGAACTTGTCAATTAGAATTTTTGTATCTATTCTCTCGCTTGTATTCTTCATTCTTTCCTCCTCCGTGTCTCTGCGTCTCGGGGGGGTTTTATTTATTTCCTCGACGAATACACCACCTTAATTATATCATTATTCCTCAATGCGTATTTCTCACCCAGCCTTCGTTTCGTTCTCGCGTCTATTGCATAAAGAAAACTTTCACCAATATCAGAATGAACAGCAAAAGCCAGGTCTCTGGCAGTGCTCCCGTTTTTCAAAAGAAACGCATCCGGTAGGATTCTGCCTGAGGCATCACTGTACTTGTGCTCGTCCTCCACGGGATACGCAACCACGTAATCCAGCAAATCGAACACGACACGATTGATAATCGCTTGAACCCCCGTTCCTGTGCCGTTATATGCGTGAATTAGTTTTCTCAACTTTTCCAGACCCGCTCTTTGTTTTTCCGTGAGTTCCGCTTCGGCGGGATGAGCAATCTCAAAATCCGTATCTCCCGGTAAGTATTTTATGAACTCGTGCTTCGCAGCGGTTCTCAACGCAAGCTCTGCTTCCGCGGAAGATGGAATTACCACTGCCGCTTCTTCTTCTTTTTTGCTTTCTCTTTTGAGTTCAAGCTCCTTCAGCTTTATCACGTTCGCTTCTGGTGCTATGTCAGCTTTGTTTGCTGCGATAATCATTTTCTTGCTCTTTTTTATTATTTGCGAGGCTAAATCTTTCATGTCGTCTTCGTCCCACGAGTTCATGTCAGGCTTATCGCGAACGCGAGAACCCAATATAGCTGCTTTTACCTGCTCTTCGGTTACACCAACGCCAGCTAATTGCTCAGAAACCAATCTCGATAGCTTCATACCTTCTAATTTCGCCTTCCTCTCTATCTTACGTCTATTTCTGCTTAATATCCCCTTCACCCACTCGTTTAACTCATGCTGGAAAAAGAGAACGTCCTCAAGCGGGTCATGACTGCCAATTTCTGCTGCGTTTCCGTCTGCATCCGTTCCGCCAGAAGCATCAACAACGTGTATTATCGCCTCTGCCTGCCGGAGTTCGTCTAAGAACTCATTCCCCAGTCCCCGCCCTTCATGCGCGCCTCTGACTAATCCTGCCACGTCCAGGAGTTCCACGGGCACGAAACGAAAACCATCCACGCAATTCCCGCATTCTCTGCCTATCTCCTGCTGAATCTCTTTGTCTTTGCAGGGGCATTTCACCCTTACGTAAGCCACGCCAACATTGGGTGATATGGTTGTGAACGGATACGAAGCTATTTCAACGTCTGCGAGTGTAGCCGCCTTGAAGAAGGTTGATTTACCTGAATTCGGTTTTCCCGCAATTGCTATCGTTATCATACCTTTACTTTTTATTAACCACTAGATTACACAGATTTTCACGAGAGAGCTTTACCAAAGAAACAGGTTTTTGATAAAACTTTTTTCTAAAAAGTTTTACTATTCAACCGAAACCGTTTCCAGTTGACTCATCAGGTTCCATACCAGCGTCCTCGTATGTGACGTGACATTTTGATTGTTAGCCAGCTCCTCCAGTTCGTAAATCACTGATGTTGCTCTCTCCGCCAGCGGTTCATCGCCGTTCAGCAGATTATCCTTTAGTCTATTCATCCGTTTCCTTATGTTTCGCGGAACGGTAACATCACGCGACATATTCTCAAGCATTTCGGTGCATTTCTTTACGACTTCTTCTTTCCGCAGCCCCTCCATTGTTTCGTTTTTATTGTTACCCCCTAATGTTTTTAACCTGCGATGCGTATAAAAATAATAAGTGCCAAGAATTATATATTTGTCAAACAGGTACACAATCCCAAAATGTTTTCAGAGAGAATACGCTCTTTGCCACCCTATCTGTTCGCAGAGATAGATAAGAGAAAGAGAGAAGCAGAGAAGAAAGGAGCGGATATAATAGACCTGGGCATTGGTGACCCTGATTTGCCCACACCGCCGCACATCATAGAAGCAGCTTGTCGCGCTGCGAAAGACCCTTCAAATCATTGCTACCCCACCTACGAGGGAATGCTGTCGTTCCGTGAAGCCGTAGCTGCATGGTACAGCCGCAAAAAGCACGTGCGTTTAGACGCCGAGGAAGAAGTCTTAACGTTGATAGGGTCAAAAGAAGGGATAGCACATTCAGCATTCGCATTTTTAGACCACGGCGATGTTGCTCTCGTCCCTGACCCCGCATACCCGGTATATAATAACGCAACGGTACTGGCAGACGGCATCCCGCACTTGATGCCTCTACGGCAAGAGAATGGATTTAAGCCCGTGCTGAACGACATAGACAGGGAAACGGCAAGTAAAGCAAAAGTCATGTTCTTAAATTATCCCAATAATCCCACTGCTGCAACGGTTGACAGAACCTTCTTTAAAGAAGTTGTGGATTTCGCTCGTGAACACGACATCGTCGTTCTCCACGATAACCCGTACTCTGAGCTGACTTTTGATGGCTACGAAGCGCCGAGTTTTCTGGCGGTTGCGGGTGCCGATGAGGTAGGCATCGAATTTAACTCGTTATCCAAGACGTATAACATGACCGGATGGCGAATAGGCTATGCAGTTGGAAACTCCGAACTATTAAAAGGTCTGGGACTTGTGAAAACCAACATTGATTCCGGTGCTTTCCAGGCCGTTCAGATAGCAGGCACGACAGCGTTAACAGGCCCTCAGGACTGTGTAAAGGCAAACGTGGCTGTTTATAGACAAAGAAGAGACATTCTGTTTGATGCGTTGAGTTCGGCAGGAATGGAAGTAAAAAAGCCCAAAGCTACTTTCTACCTGTGGGCAAAAGTTCCTCCCGGGTTCTCATCCATTCAGTTTTCCATGTTCTTGCTGGAACGTGAAGGACTGGTTGTAACACCGGGAATAGGTTTCGGCGAAAACGGAGAGGGGTTCATTCGTTTCTCGCTTTGTGTGAGTGTGGAAAGGCTAAAAGAAGCGTGTGAAAGGATAAAGGGGCTGAGTAACAAGAAAACAGAAAATAAATTATAGACACAGATTAACGCAGATTAACACAGATGATAAGAATCAATACGGTTAGACTAAAATAAATCTGCGTAAATCAGTGTAAATC
>JAGGZZ010000081.1 GCA_021161765.1 Candidatus Methanophagales archaeon
AACTCGCATATCAAATCGGTGTCGTGACGAGAGAGGGCTGCGAGCGAGTGATAAAGTTCGCATTTGAGCTTGCGAAGGAGAAAGGCAAGAAAAAGGTGACGAGTGTGGACAAGGCGAACGTGCTAACGCATGCCTACGGGTTCTGAAGGGAGGTATTTAACGACGTTGCACGGGGATATCCGGGGATATATACCGAGTTTAATTTCGTGGATGCAATATGCATGTGGTTCGTTAAGAACCCTGAATGGTACCAGGTCGTGGTTACGCCAAACATGTTTGGCGACATTATTACCGACCTCGGTGCAATGATTCAAGGCGGTCTGGGGCTTGCACCGGGAGCGAACATAAATCCCGATGGCGTTTCCATGTTCGAGCCGATTCACGGCTCTGCACCGAAATATAAAGGTAAAGGCGTTTCAAACCCGATAGCCACAATTTGGGCGGGTGCTATGCTTCTGGAGAATATAGGTGAGAAAAGCGCATCACAAAAAGTGTTAAACGCGATTGAAACGGTCTTGAGGAGGGGAAAGGTGAGAACGTACGACCTTGGAGGTAAATCAAAGACGGGCGAGGTGGGTGATGCAATTGTACGGGAAGTTGGGGGGTAAACCATTTTGGAGACAAAACCGAAAATCTTTTTATACCTAACGGATATATAATATATGTGGTGAGTAAGTCCTCCCGAAAGGATGATGCCATGTTGACATGGGTGGGAGCGAGTAGGGAAGGGTTCACCAATTTTTTATTTTTAGACTGTGCCTCCCTCGGAAAGGATGCCTGCTGCGATTTGTTCAAGCTTACGTATTTCGCGTTTCCTGAAACCGATGAAAACACCGCCGAATTTGCCACCCACTAAGGTTCGTGTCTTTTCGCCGCGTTGAAGCACTTTATTGAGTAATGGGTGTAGGATTTGCACCTTATCTTCCTTATCAGTTATAATCAGTATCCCGTTTTCAATTCCTACAATCCAATTAGATGTCTTTGCTTTAGGCGGGATGATGCGATTAAGCGTTGGATGCTCGATGTCGAGATGCGTCACGGTAGCTCGTGAATAACCCTTCAGATGGATATAAACACGCGCGTTGGGCAGTTCTTCTGCGTTGAGGTGAACTTTTGCATTCAGTGGCAGTTTGCCTTCTGCGGGGCCAGTCATGGTTATTAATTAATGAACTTTGTCACATTTTAAATTTACCGCAGAGAACGCTGAATTAGAGGTTTAGTTTATTAGCGGTTCAGCTCGTTAGCTAAACATCCAAACCGCTAAACCGCTATCTTCTGTGAACTCTGCGGTTAATCTGACAATGTCGAGTTAATAAACTATGCTGCTTTGGCAGATGGGACATAACACCAGAAGAGCAGCCCGAATTTAATGACATTTTTGATTTGGCAATAACGTTAGGGAACGCCCAGTAAATAGTTTACCCATTTTTATAATTATCATAGACACAGATTTCACAGATTTACACAGACGCTACTGTCCTGATTAAATTCAATTAAAACTTATCAAAATTTAAACTACTTTAAATCTGTGTTAATCTGCGTTAATCTGTGTCTTTAAAAAAAAAGTTTTACCAAAGAAATATTATACCTTGAATTCTATTTATTTTACAGAGAAAAAATGCAGAAAGAGAACAAATACAAAAACATTTTGTATGCTAAGAAAGACAAAGTCGCAACCATAACACTCAACAGGCCGAAATCGCTGAATGCATTGAACACGGCTTTATTGACGGAGCTGCGGGATGCGTTGGAAGATGCGGAAACAGATGCCGCTGTGCATACAATAGTAATAACCGGGTCGGGGGAAAAAGCTTTCTGTGCCGGGGCAGACATAACCGAGCTGGTTGAGAAAAGTCCCAAAGAAGCGAGCGAATGGTCGAGCTGGGCTCAAGGAATAACAACATACATGGAAAAGCTGAGGAAGCCGGTAATAGCAAAGATAAACGGATTCTGTTTGGGCGGTGGCTTAGAACTTGCGATGGCGTGCGATCTCAGGATTGCATCAGAAAAAGCGGTATTTGGTCTGCCGGAGATAAACCTGGCAATTATCCCGGGTGGCGGCGGCACACAACGACTACCGAGATTGATAGGGAAGACAAAAGCGATGGAAATGTTGATGTGCGGGGAGCACATAGATGCGGAAGAAGCTTTCCGGGTAGCACTTGTGAATAAAGTTGTCCCTGCGGATAAACTCGATAGTGAGGTGGATGAACTGGTCAAAAGACTGCTTTCAAAAAGTCCTGTTACGCTTGGAATATTAAAGGATGCGGTGAACAGAGGTATAGAAATGGATTTGGAGCGTGCGTTACAGTATGAAGCGGAATGCTTTGGGCATGCATTTGCAACTGAAGATGCGAGAGAAGGGTTAAAAGGGTTTTTGGAGAAGCGGAAGTAAAACCATGCCATTAGCGATCTTGTACAGGGATGAATTAAAGGAATATGACTTTGGTGCAGGGCATCCATTCAGGGGAGCGAGGTATGCGAAGTTTTATCGTTTCTTGAAGCAGAATTTGAGCGATGAGAACTATCAAATCATCAGTGCAGAGCCCGCAGAGGATGAAGACCTGCTTTTAATCTGCCCCCGGGAGTATATTGACTTTACAAGGGACTATTACCGGGCAGCGAATTTGGGCTCTGATTACGATGGCAGATTTTATCTGTTTCACAGTGCGGACAATAGACCTATTGGAAGACCAGGGAAACTGGAAGAAGCTGCGAGGTTAATCGTGGGTCAGGCGAAGCGTGCAGTTGATTTAGTGGAAGGCGGGGAATTCGAGAAAGCCATTTCAATAGGCGGTGGGATGCACCATGCCAAATACGGTTTTGGCGAAGGATTTTGCATTTATAACGACGTGGCGTTTACCGCGAAATATTTAAAGCAGAAATACGGTTTAAAAAGGATATTGATTTTAGATACCGACGCCCATGCGGGAAACGGAACTTCTGAATACTTTTACCATGACCCTGGCGTGTTGTTCATTGATTTGCATCAAGACCCCAGAACCATATATCCCGGGACGGGTTTTGTATATCAAATCGGTGAGGGAGAGGGAAAGGGATATACGATAAACGTTCCAATGCCAATTGGCGCCGGCTACGATTCCTACAAATCGGTCTTTGTGGAAATAATTGAGCCCGTGGTCAACGAATACGAGCCTGAGTTAATCATCCGATATGGTGGCTCTGACCCGTATCTAAATGACCAGCTAACGCAGTTGGGACTGCCGATAAAAGGATTCAGGATGATTGGAGAGCACACGAGTGCGATTGCGGAAATTTGTCAGGGGAAGGAGATAGATTTAATCGCTTCTGGTTACAACGAGGATGCTTTGCCTTATGCATGGCTTGCCTTAATTTCAGGTTTGGCAGGTCTGGAAATGGCGGTAAAAGAGCGTGAACCAACAGCCGAAAGGGATTTGGCGTCAAAGGATACTGAGAAGGTGGTGATGGAGGTTAAAGAGGAACTAAAGGATTACTGGAAACTTTTTGGTTAGCTGTAAGGTAATCACGCAATATCTGGGGGTATAAATTCTAAGCACAAAATTCAAAATAAACCTTTCTTTTGGGATTTTGGATTTGGAAATTGTTTAGGATTTGGTGCTTAGGATTTAGGATTTTCCACTTCTTATTGAACAGATTCGCTGTAAGCATATATATAGTCGCACTCCTCAAAATTATCCCCTATACTCAAATCGGTCAAGGAAACGCTATGCACTTGTAATCCCAATCCCTGAAGATACTTCACGAGCTCCTGAACAGATATACCTAAATCGCGGAGCATTGAATGATGAACCTCGCAGAAAATCTTGATATTCCTCTTATTTCTCCGCAAGGTCTTTTCCGCTCCTTTAAGCACAAATAGCTCACTCCCCTCACAATCCATATTGATTAAATCTATCCTCGCTACATTCTCTTCCTTTAAAAACGTGTCTATTGTAGTGGTATCGACCTGAAAACCGGGTATGCCCGCCTGGGGAACAGTAGAACTTGCAGCATTGTTCTTATAGAACTTGGTCGTTCCTATGCGGTCACTCACTGCCAATTGGCGTGTTTTTACGTTTTTTAACCCATTGCGATAAATATTCTCGTTCAGTATATTGAAATATTCCGGGACAGGTTCAAAGGAATAGAGTGTGCCGCTTTCTCCTATTTTCTTCGCTATCACTACCGTAGTAATGCCCGTATGCCCCCCAATATCCATCGCGTTCATCCCTTCTTCGAGAATGGATTCTAAGAATTCAACTTCAGCCCTTTCATGTGGATTATCGCTCAAGAACCTCTTGAATGCGGTTGAATCATAGAAAAAAAGCTCCAGTTCCATTTTATACTATTTCTCTTCAAGCATTTGAAGTTTTTCTATCGTTTTCTCAGCAATGATTTTCTCTATATTGAAATGATGCATCATCCGGTTAAGGCATTTTTGCTTTTCTTTCGCATTACCAAGATATTTGGCACAAGCGTTCATAAACTCTTTTGTTTTTGCTACGTTTGCGTTTACTTCGTCCGGTATTTTCTCACTGTCATGTCTCACAGCACCTTCAGCGCATACATCGTGGCATATACCACAATGAATGCAGTTGTCCATGTCTATTTCGGCATGCTCATTCGCCATATAAATCGTGTCTACTGGACATTCCTCAACACATGTGCCGCAACCTGTACATTCATTTTTATCTACCCAGGGCATTTTGTCAATCCTCCTTTTGTTTTTTATTTATATCTTTCCCTATTTATTCTATATTATGAACCTCATCTCGATATTTGACCTCTCGCGTGCAGAGATAGAAGCGCTAATAGAAACGGCGAAAGAGGTGAAAAAAGAGCGAAAAGAAGGCGTAAGAGCGAGGAATGACTTAGAAGGTAAGACATTAGCGATGATTTTCGAAAAGCCTTCTACTCGCACGCGTGTTTCATTTGAGGTTGCAATGCGTGAGTTAGGCGGGGACGTAACAAGTCTAAACTGGAACGAACTGCAGTTAGGACGGGGGGAAAGGATAGAAGAAACGGCAAAAGTGTTTTCCGCTTACGTTGATGCAATTATGATAAGAGCGTTTCGGCATGATACGGTGGAGGAGTTTGCGAGACATGCTTCGATTCCCGTGATAAACGGGTTAAGCGACTTGGAGCATCCCTGCCAGACGTTAGCGGACTTAATGACGATAAAGGAATTTAAGAGCCAACTGGCGGGTGTTAAAGTAGCATGGCTCGGAGACGGGAATAACGTATGCAACTCGCTAATTGGTGGTGCTGCGATTACAGGTATGGATGTCTCCGTAGCGTGTCCAGCGGGTTACGAGCCGGATGAGCGAATAGTAGAAAAAGCGAGAGAGAGGGGGTGTGAGATACTCATAGCGGGCACGGCAGAAAAAGCCGCTGCGGATGCCGATGTGATATACACCGATGTTTGGGTGTCAATGGGCGATGAGACAGAAAGCGAGAAAAGGAAGACCGATTTAAAAGATTATCAGATAAACGAGGATTTGGTGCGAACTGCGAAGGAGGACGTAATCGTGATGCACTGCATGCCGGTGCATATAGGAGAAGAAATAACGGAGGGCGTGATGAACTCCACCAATTCAGTGATATTTGTGCAGGCAGAGAACCGGCTTCATGCGCAAAAGGCGCTGTTATTGAAATTGTTAAAACACCGGCAGTAAAATACTGACAATTGCCCATTATAGACGGGGTGTTTTAGAACTTTTTAGAAAATCTTTTAAAGACCTTTCTTTAAGAAGTATTCAGAGGCGGATATTATAAGAAAAAAAAATGGGCGCGACAGAAGAGGAGAAAAAGTTTCCTTTCGATATAAACCCTATGTATGAGGGAGAAAGGGTAAGAAAATCGGGGCTGTATGTGGAGTTAGGAGGACAGAGTAAGCCGGGATTTGAGCTTGTCCTCTTTGAGCCCGAGCCCGAGAAGATAAAAGACGGGGAAGTCAGTCTGATAGGACCCGACCTGGCAGACATGGAGGAAGGCGGCAAATACGCGTATGGCATGATATACCGGGTATATGGGGAGCAGATAGAAAAAGACCTTGAGGCTGTTATAGAGCGTAGAAATCACGAATACCAGTCTTATATTCAGGGATACATGCATCTCAACCAGAGGGCTGAGATATGGGTACGGATAAGCAAGGATGCGGTGAAGAAAGGACTGAAATCATTGAAACAAATAGGGAGGGCAACGATAATGCTGTTCAAGGAGGAACTGCCCTTTATCGAGCGCATGGAAGCTACGTTCATAACGGACGAAGCAGAGGTAGAAAAGAGATTAGAAGAGACGAACGAGATATACAAAGCAAGAGATGAGAAAACAAGAGGACTGCACGATGAAGACGTGGACGAATTTTATCAATGCACGCTTTGCCAGTCCTTCGCCCCGACGAACGTTTGTGTGGTCACGCCGGACAGGATAGCGCTTTGTGGTGCGATGAGCTGGTTCGATTCACGAGCTGCAGCAAGGGTTGACCCCGAAGGACCAAACGCCCCCATCCCAAAAGGGGACTGTATAGACCCGATAGGGGGGGAATACACGGGAGTAAACGAAGCAGCAGTGAGGCTGTCGAGCGGCGAATACGACTCAATAAAAATACATTCGTTTTTAGAGAAGCCGCATACGAGTTGCGGCTGTTTCGAGGTTGCGGGATTTTACATACCGGAAGTGGAAGGTATAGGGTGGGTGCATCGGGGGTCGAAAGTTTCCGAGACGCCGATTGGACTGCCGTTCTCGACCATTGCAGGCTCGGTCGGCGGCGGGAAGCAGGTACAGGGATTCCTTGGGATAGGCATACAATACTTCTACAGTTCTAAGTTTATACAATATGATGGTGGCTGGCGGCGTGTAGTCTGGATGGCATCGGATTTAAAGGAAAGAGTAGCGGATGCGATTTCTGATGAGATGAAGGACAAGATAGCGACAGAGAAGGACGTGAAAGACATAGAAGAGCTTAGAGAATTCCTGAAGCGCGTGGACCATCCGGTGGTGAAAGGAGTCATCCGGGAAGTTGACGGTGAGCAGATAACAGAGGGATGGGCAGTAAAAGAGGAAGCAGCAGAGGTAGAAGCAAAAGCAGAAGCAGTTCCCGTTGCAGAAGCAGTTCCATCCACAGCTCAAGTTCCTCTTGCATCTGTACCAACGATGGCACCAGGAGCAGTAGCGGGGGGCGGTACACCTATACAGATAATATTGAAGGATGCGGACATCAGCATCGGGAAGATAATAGTGAAGAGGAAAGAAGGGAAGTAGAGAGGATGAGGGGGAGGAGAGGTGAAGGGACAAGGGAAAAGTTCGTACGTAGTAAATTATGTTTAGAAATCTTTCATAGTTTAGTTCCTGAATTGAGAAAGTTGCCTAAAATTCCAAACTCATGCCATAAGAGGTAAGAGATATGAAGAAAGACACTAAGACATTCGTAGAACATATATGGGCGTGCGTTGAGTTGATTCACGAATACTTTGGAATAGATTTGGAATTAACGTGGGCGGTCGTTACAAGAGACATTCCGGATTTAAAGGAGAAAATGTTAAGAATGCGAGAAGGATTGTAAACATATAAAAAGAGAAGCAAAACAAAATAAAAGGAGCGATGGCAAAGGAAATAACCTTAGCGGACATAGCAAAAATACTGGAGAAATACGACATAGTGGAACTGGAGGACGTAAAGATAAAAGGAGATATAGAGTTAGAATTAGCTGAGGGCGGCGGCGTGGCACTTCCCCCTTCAATAACTCAAGCACTGCAATCCATAATAAGTGCAGCACATGTCTCCTCGTCAACCACCGAAGCCATCGCCACAACGGCACAAGCACTGCAGTCCATACTAAGTCCAGGTGTAGGTGCAGGTATGCAAAAAGCCCAGATACCGGCGACACCCGCGGAGGAACCGGATTTAGAATTAATACGCACGGAATTTAAAGTTGCGAAAACGGAATGGAAGGGTCAGATAGAAGAAGTTACAATTGGTGCTACATCGGCTGACGGCGGCACGAGAGAGGGAACGGTAACGATAGGAGGCGAAAAGGCGCTGCCTTTCTATAATTTTGACCATCAAATGCCGCATCCACCGGTGATTTCCGTAGATTGCTTTGACATCCCTATTACACTGGCAAAGGCGGTGAGAGGGCATTACGAGGACGTGATGGAAGACCCGGGGGAATGGGCGAAGAAGAACGTGCGTGAATTTGGGGCTGATATGGTTACAATTCATCTGATAAGCACAGACCCAACGATAAAGGATACGTCAGCGAAAGAAGCGGCAAAGACGGTAGAGGACGTGCTGCAAGCGGTAAAAGTCCCCCTTGTCATCGGCGGTTCTGGCAATCCGGATAAAGACCCGGGTGTGCTGGAAGCTGCCGCTGAAGCTGCCGAAGGCGAGAGATGTTTAATTGCATCCGCAAACTTGAACATGGACTACGAACGAATAGCAAAGGCGGCGCTGGAACACGGGCACGTTATCCTTTCGTGGACGCAGCTTGACATAAACGCACAAAAGACGCTGAACAAGTATCTGTTCAAACTCGGTGTGCCGCGCGAAGACATCGTGATAGACCCGACAACCGCTGCGCTTGGCTACGGTCTGGATTATGCATTCACGAACATCGAGAGGATGCGGATTTCGGCGTTAAAAGGCGATACGGATTTGGCGTTTCCGATTTCCTGCGGTATAACCAACGCGTGGGGTGCGAGAGAAGCGTGGATGAAGGATTCACCTATCAAGGAGGATTCTGATTGGGGACCTGCGGTGAATAGGGGTCCTTTGTATGAGATAATGACAGGATTGACATTAGGAATAGCGGGCGGAGATATGTTTATGATGATGCATCCAAAGGCTGCGGCTGCGGTTAAACGCGTAACGCAAATGCTGTTTGGTGCGACGAGAGACGAAGATAAAGGTAAAAGAGTGGAGATGGGCGATTGGGTGACGTGGAGGGGCATATAATAAGGAGAAAATGACGATACTTTTACCAGCATCCTTGCATCACTAATTATAACTTAGATTCTAAGTATATAAAATATGTTGCGGAATTTTTTGAATTTGGAAGAGTTTTAGAGTTTGTAGAAAACGGTTCGTTATCTATTCACTCCAACCTCGCTCCGCGCTCCTTGCAGAATTTCTCACCTGCCTGCACCTCCTTCCCACAGCTTGGACACTTCCTCGACGAGCCTATCTCTGTCCGCTGCACAACACTGCCTTCAATAGTAACACTTGTCGTGCCTGTTCCTTCTCCAATCCCACCAAAACTCGTTCTCTGCACCACAGAATCAATAATATTTATCACCTGCTTGCTTTCGATAACACCAATCTCCTTTGCCGATTGAACCGAACCCGCGAGATGCCGTATACTGCTCGCAATCTCGTTCAAAAAACCGTGCAGACCATAAGGCTTATCCTATGCGCGCAGGCTTCTTTGACGAACACATCAATTTCGTTGATACTGATTCCGCTAAACGACAAACCTTCCTGAATGTATTCACATGCATTTGCGTGCTCTGCGAATTCGCCTTCACGCATTGCCTTCTCCTTGAGGAACGGGCAAACGCAGTGTACCCCTTTAGGTCGCATTTGAACAGTGTGCTTTGTGCCAATATGGTCTTTGTAGACGATGGTCGCTTCTATTTTCTCATTGTGTATGCAGCCAAGCGGTGTAAGTATGTATTTTGCAGTTCGCTCGCCGTTCGGGTGGATGTTGGCGAGCGTTTGAACCACGTTGCCTTTCAAAGCGAAGAGTGTTCTGGGATAGTCGGGTATAGTTTCTACATCCAATATCGCATAGCCTGTATTGTTCACGACGCGGATACCGAATCTTAGGTCGTTGTTTCGCATGATTTCGTAGCCTCGTTTTATTTCTATGATAAGATCCAGTGACTTCTAATAATTGGGCTTAAATGTCTTTTCGGGTAACTCCACTTCTATCTCTGGTTTGCTTTCTTCTCTCATTCTCTTCGCAGTTTCTTCCGCCTGTTTTGCATATTTGATCGCATCATCATAACTTCCCCCGGCAAATGTAGAATTTGCCTTATTTAATAGATTAGTAGCTTCTGAAACAGCGCAAAATTCTTTTACTTTTTCAATTGTAGCCTCTGACGATTCTATGCAGTCTTTTACCTCTCTATACTTTGTATCCGTCTCTTTTGCGATTCTTTCAGCTTCTTTTGACGAATTGTATGCTTCTTCGTATTCACCATTGTCTAACGACTTTCTTGCGTTCTCCAGATTTTTCTCTGCGTTTGATAACACCATCTCATAACCTTTACGTGTATAAACGTCTTATCTTATCACTCAAATCTTCGGATTTCCGCCGCAAGTTTCTTTCTCGATTAGTTAAAATATCTTTCCTGCTTCGAATGAATTCAATATTTTTCTCTTCTATTGGTATTCTTCTTCTTATCAATTAAAATTCTCATCATTTGATTACATCCCCTTTTCTCGATATAAAATACTTTTAATTTTGGATTTTCCCAATAACCTTTCTTGAATTCACCTTGCCTAATTTGTTGAGAATACGTTTCAATTTCTCGGGGAGATAACTCACTGATTGTTATATTCTCTAGTTTATTTTTTAGCCCAGTTAAACCACTGAATATCTTTAATGGTTTTATGGCAACGATCACATTCCCAATGGTCTATGAATAAACCTTTATGTTGCCAAAAATGTCCGCCACAATTTGGATGCGCAAATCCGTCATCACCACGAGTTCTCAATAAATCCCTATGAAGATTGCTAATGTACTTATACTTGCAGTTTGGGCAGAATTTCTCCAACTCTTCTTCAGACATACAATTCACTCCCTTTTCCCAATCGCCGCCCCGCAATTCGTGCAGAACTTCGTGCCAACTGGCAGCTCAGCGTTGCATTCTGGACACATAACAACCTTCTTCACTTCTTGAATCGCTCTTTTTCGAGTTTTAGTTCATGCGCTTTTCTTTCCAGCTCAAGAGTATGTTCATGCCGCTCTGCATCCATATCCAGTTCACGCCGCTGTTCAACTCGTTTCAGCATCAACTTCCGTGCAAACGCACTATCCTCACGATTTCTCTGAGTCGGAACTTTTTTTTTATCACATTTAAAAACATGTCAGTGATTCAAGTCCCATAGGGATGCCTATGAGAATTAGCAAAACCAAAGTTTTTGACTTTCTCATGAGATGCCAAATCGAAAAAGGGGGATATACAGGCAACGACATTGCAGAAATAGCTAAAAACATCCCAGTATCGCCGCGAGCTCTGAGAAAACGGATAAATTATTGGAGGTTGAGTTTCATGCAGAAGAGGGACACTCTTGTAGGTGAAGAGAGTGCCTGAAATGAACAAAAAGTTATTAATATTTAAACGTAAGAAGGCAAAAGAACTACACGAGAAAGGATGGAGTAACCGCAAGATAGCACGTCATCTACTGGCAAGCAAAAACAGTGTAGGTAAATGGGTGCACGCAGATGGATGAAAGCGAAATATCAAGTGATAACAGAGGCGGGGAAAAGGGGAAATTAAAAAACTATATCAGAGACACTGATTAACGCAGACAAAAAAAAAACAGAAAATAAATTATAGACACAGATTAACGCAGATTAACACAGATGATAAGAATCAGCAATGTTCAACGTGTAAATAAATCTGCGTAAATCCGTGTAAATCTGTGTCTTAAATAGAAGGAAGTGACACTTTATATACAACGAAAAGTGTATGGAGATAACAGTGCGAAAGTCGGGGATAAAAGGCGAGATAACTGCTCCTCCTTCTAAAAGCTACACGCATAGAGCCATTGCAATAGCTTCGCTCGCGCAAAAAAGCGATATCTTTTACCCCCTTATCTCTGAGGATACAAAAGCTACAATTAACGCCGCAGAATGCCTGGGTGCCGTTGTAGAATACGATGAGCACGTGAGGAAAATAAGGATAGAAGGCACAGAAGGACAACCGAGAACACCTGAAGACGTGATAAACGCCGAAAACTCGGGCACCACGCTGAGGTTCTTCACCGCTATTTCCTCTTTATGCGATGGCACTACGGTTCTAACCGGCGATGCATCCTTAAGAAAGCGCCCAAATTCGCCTTTGCTCACGGCGCTGAACGACCTCGGCGCAGAGGCTATTTCGATAAAAGGAGATGGAACCGCGCCAATAGAGGTAAGAGGAAAGCTAAAAGGCGGAGAAACCACTATGGACGCTTCTATCAGCTCGCAGTTCATTTCCGCACTGCTCATCGCCTGCCCGCTTGCAGAAAAACCTTCTTATATTGCTGCAACTAATCTCTCCTCCGTGCCTTATATGAGAATGACCGCTGAGGTATTAGAGCAAGCCGGGGTGAAAATCCCCTTCTCTCGCTCGTCCAACGATTATGCTTTTCACGTAGAAGGAGGCAAAAGATACGAGTTACGAAGGTTCACGGTTCCCGGCGATTTTTCATCGGCTTCTTATCTGTTAGCAGCCGCAGCAATCACGGATTCCGAGTTGAGAATAACAAATTTGTTCCCTTCTACACAGGGCGATTCACGAATAGTGGAAATATTGCGTGATATGGGTGCAGACATAAAATGGGCTGAGGAGAGTGGAGTGGTCGAAGTAAAAGGAACGAAAGAAGGTGAGCTGAAAGGCATAAAGGTGGATATGCGAGAGAACCCTGATTTGGTGCCTACCATTGCCGTATCCGCCGCGGTTGCCGCAGGCACGACAGAAATAACCGGAGTTGCTCATCTGAGATATAAAGAGACCGATAGATTGCGGTTTCTGACCGAAGAGCTGAGAAAAATGGGTGTGCGGATAGAGGAGAAGGAAGATGGACTGGTAATAGAAGGCGGAAAAAAAAGGAGATTAAAAGCTGCAAAGGTGTATTCCCATGACGACCACCGGTTAGCGATGGCTTTGTGTATTGCTGCTCTTTCCGCCACAGGGGAAACAGTTATAGAAGGGGCAGAATGTGCTGAAGTTTCTTATCCTTCTTTCTTTGAGGATATACGCAATTTGGTGCCGATATAGCGCTGCCGAACACTGAACACTAACATTAAAAAATTATTAACCACAGATTACACAGATTTCCACAAGAAAACAGAAAATAGATTATAGACACAGATTAACGCAGATTAACACAGATAATAAGAATCAACACGGTTAAACTAAAATAAATCTGCGTAAATCAGTGTAAATCTGTGTCTTAAATAGAAGGAAGACTCAGACAGCACAGAGGCATTAACTTTTTTTGGCTTTTATGAATTCCGTGTAGCCGCATTTACCGCATGTATATCGGTCTTTATGCTCGGCTAAAAACACGCCCGCACCGCATCTTGGACACGTCTTTCGTTTCCTTTGCAATTTCCATCCCGCCTTCGCTTTTCCTTTCCCTTTTTCCTCTACCAATTCGTAAAACGTATGTATTGCTGTCATTCTTCTTGTCCCTCTTTTCCTTCGCCTATACCCTGGCTGCCGAAATTCCTCCTTATTATGTGTTCCTGCTCTACTTCCTTCAGCCGCTCCTCGTTTTCATATACCCTAGCATAGCCAACCGTCTCTCTTTTCCCGAATTCCGTTCGCATCTTGTCTATTACGAGCAGATTTGGCTTGCACTGAAGCTTTTTTATCAATACTTCTCGTGCTTGGGCTCTGCTTGGCGAAGCGCCTTTCGTTTCACTCTTTTCGTCGTGCTTTAACCTGAAAAATACTTCCTTCCTATTCAATAATTGATTTTCCCTCTCCTCTTTTATCTCTATTTCCATTTTTCTTTTTCTTATACTATGCCCCCTGTGATTCTTCTTCTAATTTAATAGCAGGTATCCAATCATAATAAACTTTGCCATTTGTGTCAATGAACTCATTGCAAGTGATTGTCCCTGCTCCGCTAGCTACTTCTAACTCATCCGTGTGCCAAATCTGCGGATACGAGCCAGTGCGGATGGTGTAGTTGTATTTTTCGTTGGCGACAAGCGTGAAAGACTTGTTAAAGGATATGTTATGCCAGTCTCCCTTGTAGCCGTTCCAGGTTGCGTTTACATCCAACGTGGAGTTCCATATCCTTGCGTATTCGGTATGCCCGCCCGTGCCTGCGCAGGGATAGGTGTAAAGTTTGTTCACGGTGATTGTTTGGCTTGGCGTGATTGTGCCGTTGTGCGTGCCGAAGATGCTCGGGTATGGATTTACTGGCTCACCCATGTCAAAAATATTTTCCACTTTTATCCAACCATTAGGATCTTCAAATGGATAATGATCTATGCTGTCTGCATCGATATAATAAGGTTCGCTTCCATTACTTGGATTCCCAGTGCAGACATGGTCGCTCCAATAGTTTCCTCCTGAAGGATAGCCGTTGTCCCAAGAATTAATGTTACCATTGTCAAATGCTTGATTAGTGTTGTTTATGATGTTATTGTGGTAGATGAAATTGTTGTCAGATGTGCCTATGAGTATACCAACACAGTTATTTGAAGCATCGTTATTCTCAATCGTATTAAATTCGGAGCCTTCAATTAATAGAATACCAATACTTGCCATATCTTCCTCTTCAAAGCCAGTGTTGTTGCTGGCAGTGTTATTAATTATATTGTTGTCACAAGATTCCGCTATGAATATGCCAAAGTAGTTGTTCGAGGCTTCATTATTCTCAATCATATTAAACTCAGAGCCTTCAACCAATAGAACACCTGTACTCGGTGGTATGTCATCATTTCCCTCAAAACCGGTATTGTTATTAGCGATGTTGCTGATTATTTTATTGTAAGATGAACTTGCAAGAATTATTCCAAAGTCATTATTTGAAGCGTTGTTGTTGGTCAATGTGTTGTTTACAGATTCAACTATGAATATGCCTAAGTAGTTGTTCGTGGCAGTGTTAGTTTTCACTGTATTCTGATCAGAATTGCCCAATAAAATGCCACTGCTTGGTGGCGCATCATCGCCTTCGAAACCAGTGTTGTTGTCAGCGATGTTGTTACTAATGGTGTTATTGCCACAAGATTCGGCTATGAATATGCCAAAGTAGTTGTTCGAAGCAGTATTATTTTCTATTTTGTTATGATCGGAATAATCTAATAGAATAATACCGCTGCTTGGAGAATCATCGGAATCGGTATTATTTTCTGCAATATTTTTTTCTATCGTGATGTAAGACGATCTTTCAAGGTATATACCGTGGCTATTATTCGAAGCATCGTTATTGCTTAAAGTGCTATTACTCGATGAATCTAAGCGGACTCCAGCGCCACGATTTGAATTTATTATATTATTTATGATAGTTGCAGAAGAATAGTCACAGTAGATGCCACATTCGCTGTTTAAGATTATATTGTTATTTCTTATGATTGGAGAAGAATCCCTGCTATAAACACCTTCATCACCATTTGATGATATCGTATTATTTGCAACGATTGGGTTAGAGGAGTAATGAAACGAAATGCCAGCACGCAGGTTCGACGTTATATTATTGTTGGTGATGGGTGGGGCGGAATAATAACAGCAGATTCCATTTTCAGTGTTTGATGATATTGTATTATTGGCAATGATTGGAT
Source organism: Candidatus Methanophagales archaeon (assembly GCA_021161765.1). Lineage (GTDB taxonomy): Archaea > Halobacteriota > Syntropharchaeia > Alkanophagales > Methanospirareceae > QEXZ01. Next base: position 15,492 of record JAGGZZ010000081.1, read on the forward strand.
TGGAAGAATCGCAGCCTATACCGTCATCATTATTTGATAATATAGTATTGTTATCAATAGTTGGGGACGAATGGTCACAGCCTACACCACCACCATTATTGTGGGATATATTGTTGTTGCAAATATTCGGGTCAGAAAAATGTTTACATAGGATGCCAGCATCTTCGTTTGAAGTTATGGTGTTGTTTGTGACGATTCCACTTGAAAAGTCTTCATAAACGATGCCCTCGTCGGTGTTATTTGATATCGTGTTATTAGTAATTGTTACATTGGAAGATGATTTTAAAGCAATGCCACGCCGATGGTTATCTGTTATTTTGTTTCCGGAAATTAATGTATTGCTGGAAGGATTTGCCCAAATCCCATCTTTTTCATTGAGTGATATCATGTTATTAATGATGGTGAGATACGAGGAATATGCACCGATGCCAAAATTACTATTGTTTTGCAATATATTACCCTCAATGGTTACATTGGTTGAAAAATTCCACACGTTAATCCCATCATCGTGATTATCTGCTATCCTATTTCCGTAAATCACTACATCAACTGAAGATCCTAAACCAATGCCATGATCAGTATTGTTTGTTATTGTATTGCCAGCAATAAATAATAGGGAAGACGAATCACACCAGATGCCACGACTATTATTTGAAACAGTGTTATTTATTAGAGTGTTGTTGTTGCTGAAACCCACACAAATACCACCACCCTCGTTATTCCAGTTTACGATGTTATTAATTACTTTATTATCGTTACTATTAGACATCACCAGTACACCTTCATCGCTGTTATAGGATACATTATTGCTGGCTATTGTATTATTATTGGCGGAATTCAAGACGATGCCTTGATCACTGGTGTTGTAAATAATGTTGCTTGTTATGTTATTGGTGTTCGATAAAACCAGAGCGATGCCATTTGGAGTGTTGCAAACAGTATTGTTTGTAATCGTGTTATGATTGGAGTTGTATAACCAGATGCCATTGCAACTATTTCTCACTGTAAACCCGCTGATTACACAGTCATCAGCATTCACATTTACAACATCTCCACTTCCGCTGCCATCAATAATTGTCGTGTTCCTATCCTCACCTTGGAGTGTCATCGACTTATCCACAACCACATTCTCAAAGTAAGTCCCATTATAAACAAAAATTGTATCCCCAGCACTTGCATTATCCACCGCCCACTGTATCTTTGCATAATTGTCAGGCACGTAAATCGTTGCACTCGCAACCCCGCTCACGCAAACGAACAAAGCAAATCCAATCACCAAAACAAATATCAAATTAATCTTCTTCATACTTCAACCCCCTCCAAATCCATAACCCTCACCCTATTTCTCCTCTTCATCGCTTATCCCTATCCCTTTATCCTCTCAACGCACGCACCCGAATCGAACATAATCTCAACACCTGAGTTCCCCAACTCCTCATTAACTTCAGGATGGTCAAAATCCTCTTTGTCTTCTGTGTAAAATATTTTACACAATTCTGCGTGATGTTCAGTCTGCGATATTTGCCCAAGCAATGACAAAGCCTCATCAATTCTCTCTGCACGCTTTATGAGTTTCCTGTTCAAAGAGCCATCCGCCTCATAGAATGAATATTCTGGAACGGCAATATCAATTTTCTCCGTTCGTGCAAGCCTCATTAGATACGCAGATGTAGAATCTTGCACCAGTACAAGGTTTTCCAGCCAATTAGTCTCAGCTATCAGTAGAACTCGCATGCTTTCTTTTCTTCTTGTACTCTGCAACCGCTTCAGGGACTATATCCTTCAAAGCACCCCAAACCTTTCTTATTTCAGGATCTTTTAATACCTCTTTTCGCATTTCTTCTTCTGTAAGTTTTTTAGCCATTTTTTCTACCTCCTATAAAAGTTGTATTTTTTTCTTTTGTTTTTGTATATAAAGTATAACCACCTTCTACTTAAGACACAGATTTACACGGATTTACACGGCACGGACTTATTTATTTAATCTTGTGTTAATCTCGTGAAATCTTGTGGTTTAGGTTTTTTTATCTTTCACCTCCTCCCCTCCTCAATCTTCTCAATGTAATATTTGAGGTCATCCAATCGTATCTGAACCTCATCGAAATCCAATGACCGCTCATAGTAGCATTCTATATGCAGGTTATCCCGTAGCGAGAAATATAACCATTCAAGCTCCTTTTCCACATATCTGTACACCATGCGTCTTCTCCCCCAATCTGTTCTGTGCAACTCCTCTTCTTTTACTCCTTTTTTGACCAAGAGTGCGTAAGTGGCTTCTATCGCAGAAAGCCAACCCTTTGCGCAGGCATCACACAGAAAAATACGGTCGTTCTTCTCCCTCGCTATTTCAAACTCCTCTACTGCTTTTCGATACAATTTCTTTGCATCTTCCAAATGCAATTGCTCTGAAGCCATTTTATTTCCCCTCCCTATTATCTATCCAAATATCCAAAATTAAGCAGTTCGCTTCATTTTCTCTCTCTTCTAAATATCTTCTTCTGCGTATAAAAAGCTTTTTGATTGCTTTCGCTTTTATTTATTATTCACCTTCTTACTTCCTTTAACTCTTCTACCTCATCAATGTAATATCTAAGGTCATTCAAATGTATCTGAACCTCATCGAAATCCAATGACCGCTCATAGTAGCATTCTATATGCAGATTATCCCGCAACGAAAAATAATACAATTTAAGCTCCTTCCCCGCATATCTGTACACCATGCGTCTCCTCCCCCAATCTGTTCTGAGCAACTCCTCTTCTTTTACTCCTTTTTTGAGCACGAGTGCGTAAGTAGCTTCTACTGCAGCAAGCCAACCCTTTGCACAGGCATCGCACAGAAAAACACGGTCGTTCTTCTCCCTCGCTATCTCAAACTCCTCTACCGCTTTTCGATACAATTTCTTTGCATCTTCCAAATGCAATTGCTCTTCGCTCATTCTTCTTTTTACCTCACTTTCAACGCATACTTTCCTTCTTTTTTATACCCTAATCTCTTCGCTATCTCTGACCCTTCTGCATCTATAATCACTACATACCCGCTCCAGTCCGTACTGATTGAATTGGAGCCGCATTTGCATACCGATTTTCCCGTTTCAATTATCCTGCGACACTCTCTGCACGCTTTCTCCATAACTCTTTTTCTTTTTTACAAAAAACTTTTTTGCTTCGCAAAAACCTTTACTAAAAATAATCGTTTCTTTGGTAAAGCTTTCTTTTTTGAATTTTTATTATATAATTAAAGTATAACTTCCTTGTATTTAAGACACAGATTTACACTGATTTACGCAGATTTGTTTTTAGTTTAACCGTGTTGATTCTTATCATCTGTGTTAACCTGCGTTAATCCGTGTCAACGATTTATTTTTTCTTGTTCCCCTTTCTTCTCTTTCTCCCGCTCTTCTTCTATCCACTCTAATTTACCCAAACCCGGCTGCCGCATTGTTAATCCTATCTTACTATCCCCCGGGTCCATTTCATTTAGCGAAATCGCAACTATTCGTGCTCTTAACTTATCCCCCTCTCCTAATGTCTTGCCCGTATCCTTGGTAACGAGCTTTTCGCCCTTCTCATCATACGAAATATATTCGTCGGTAATCTGACTGATGTGCAGCAATCCATCTAACGGACCTATCGCCACAAAAGCGCCAAATGCTACTATCTCTACTACTTCTCCTTCTACTATCTCCTGCATCTTGGGCTTGAAAACGAGCATATCAAATACCGTTTCGTAATAGACGCCACTGTCTCCTATTATTATCCTCCCTTCTTTCATATCTACAACGTCCAGTATTGCAATGACCATCCCGATCTTCTTATCCATCCGGCCTTCCAGGTTATCTTGTAACACCTCTTTTACCGTAGGTCGCAGTTCATCACCCAATCGCTCTGGTGGCACCCTTACCACATCAATCGCTCTTATCTTCGTATACATTTCTGTTTACCCTTTCTTCTCATTTTTTATTGTATATTATGAAGTTACAAATAACGTCCTTCTATTTAAGACACAGATTTACACGGACTTATTTAAGATTAACATTGTTGATTTTATCATTCGTCTGTGTTAATCTGCGTTAATCTGTGTCTATAATTTATTTTCTATCCTTTTCTCCACCTCTGCTATAGCTAACCGCGTTGGTATTACTGCATCAGAATTCAACGACATTGAATCTATCCCGCATTCTACCAGGAACTCCGCAAATTCAGGGAAATCGCTCGGCGCCTGTCCACAAATCCCTACCTTTCTCCTCGGCTTGTGCGCATGCGCAACTTCTATTACCTGCTTCACCAGCCTCTTCACCGCTTCGTTCCGCTCGTCAAATAAGCGTGCCACGAGGTCTGAATCCCTATCCAAACCCAGTGTCAGTTGTGTCAGGTCATTCGACCCTATGCTGAATCCGTCAAACACGTCCGCAAATTCATCCGCCAAAATGACGTTCGAGGGGATTTCACACATCACGTACACTTCCAATCCATTCTCTCCCTGTTTCAATCCAAATTCGTTCAGGGTCTTTATTACTTCTCTACCCTCCTCGGGCGTTCTGCAGAACGGAACCATCACCTTAACATTGGTCAGCCCCATCTCTTCCCTCACTTTCTTTATCGCCCGGCATTCTAACCCAAATGCCGGCTTGTATTTATCGTCATAATAACGCGAAGCACCTCTCCAGCCTATCATTGGATTACTCTCCTCCGGCTCGTAAAGATACCCGCCGATTAAATTTGCATACTCGTTTGTCTTGAAGTCCGATAATCGCACTAACACCTCATTGGGATAAAATCCCGCCGCTATCTTCCCTATTCCCCGCGCTAAGTTATCCACGAAAAATTCTACTTTGTCCCTATATGAGGCGCTTCTCTTGTCTATCTCTTTAACTACTCTCGCTATCTTCCTGTCTTCCTCCTCTGTCGCCCTTTTCTTTAATTCATCGTATTCTATCAGCGCCAGAGGGTGTATGCCGATATAAGAATTAATTATGAATTCCTCTCGCGCTAAACCCACGCCATCATTAGGAATTTGACCGTGAACAAATGCGTTCTCGGGAACCCCCGCATTCATCATTATCCGGGTGCGTGGTCTTGGAAGCTTGTCCAGTGTCAGTTTTTCCGTTCTGTATTTCAACTTCCCTTCGTATATTCTTCCTACGCCTTCTGAACAATCTACCGTAACGTCTTTTACGCCTTTTAACGCCCTTGTCCCCTTAACCGTACCAACGACACAGGGTATTCCAAGTTCGCGAGAAATTATAGCGGCATGGCAGGTTCTTCCACCTCTATTGGTAATTATCGCACCTGCCACTTTCATTATCGGTTCCCAATCCGGGTCCGTCATGTTAGTAACCAGAACCTGCCCGGGCTTGAACTCATGGATGTCGCGGGTGTTTTCTATTGTAATTACCTCGCCATATCCAATTTTAGTGCCTACTGCCTCTCCTTCGACCAGCAGCCGCCCTTGCGCCTTTAGCAACTCCCTGTCCTCTTCAAGCACGTATGTCTCAGCCACCGCAACGTTTTTTTGCGAATGCACCGTTTCCGGTCTCGCTTGAACCACGAAAAGCTCATTGGTTCTTCCATCTTTTGCCCATTCGATGTCCACCGGCGTACCATAGTGGTCTTCTATAATACAAGCCCACCTTGCGAGTGTAAGCACCTCATCGTCAGTCAGCACAAACTCCCTTTGCTGTGCTTTTTCAACTTTTTTCTGTTTGGTTCCCGTTCCTTTTTCTTTGTAAACCAGTTTCTTCCTCTTTGTCCCCAGTTTCTTCTCCACAATCGGTCTAAATCCTTCCTTTAAGGTCGGCTTAAAAACATAAAACTGGTCTGGATTTACCGTCCCCTGCACGACATTCTCGCCTAAACCGTATGCCCCCGTTATGTAAACCGCATCTCGGAAACCCGATTCTGTATCTATCGAAAACGTAACTCCGGAGCATGCCAAATCCGAGCGAACCATCTTCTGTACGCCAACTGAGAGATAGACGCTGAGATGGTCAAATCCTTTATCCACTCGATAGGATATCGCCCTATTGGTGAATAAAGAAGCGAAGCACTCCATAACCTTTTCCACCAGTTCTTCTTCTCCTCTTACGTTCAGATATGTCTCCTGCTGCCCCGCGAATGAAGCCGTAGGCAGGTCTTCTGCCGTTGCACTGCTTCTCACCGCCACGTCTGCCCCTGCTCCATATCGCTCTTCCATCTTGCGATAAGCAGTTCTTATCTCCTCCTCTAACTCTTTCGGACAGCCTGCATTCTTTATCAATGCCCTTATATGGCTGCCTCGCGTGGATAAATTCTCCATATCGTGCGTATCTAAATCCACCAGCGCATCTCTGATTTTTTCCTGTATACCCGTTTCTTGTAGCAGATACCTGTATGCCTCAGCAGTGATGGCAAAACCAGAAGGAACCGCCACCCCTTTTTCACTCAAGTTTCTTATCATTTCCCCAAGAGACGCATTTTTACCGCCTACCAGAGCTACGTCTCCTGTCCCTACCTCTTCAAACCATTTTATGAATTTCATGATTTGTCCCTCATTATGCCTATTCGCTAATTAGTATATACACCGATTCTTTTTTTCGTATATAAATAAATAATAATATTTTATACACCTTCCTATGATTCGCTTAGGTAGAGATAAAAAAGCCGCTCTGGTGTCAATAGCAGTAACGGCGTTTCTGGCGTTCATAAAATATTCCGTTGGCGTCCTTTCCGGAAGCATTGCCTTAGTTGCAGATGCCGTTCACTCACTTACGGATGTTATAAGTTCCATTGGGGTCTTCCTCGGTCTTAAAATTTCAAGTCGTAAGCCCACCGAAGCTTTCCCATACGGATTTTACAAGGCAGAGAACATAGTAAGTCTGCTGCTTGCTCTTGCGATTTTTTATGCGGGATACGAGATTATTCTCTCATCGGTCGAAAAGTTTGAAGAGGTTGTCTTAACGGACGTTCCAATTGCGATATCCGCTGCACTAATATCGTTGGTATTCACCCTGCTTTTAAGCAGTTATAAACTCAAGGTTGGAAGAGAGACAAAATCACCCAGCTTAGTCGCCGATGGCAAGCATACAAGAACAGACGTTTATGCATCTGCCGTTGTACTACTTGGAATACTGGGGAACTACTTCGGGTTCTATGCCCTTGACCCGGTAGCAGGTATTCTGGTCGCCGTATTCATCTTCAAATCAGGCTACGAGATATTAAAAGATTCAATAAAGGTGCTGCTGGACGCATCCATAGATTATGAGAGCCTCCACAGGATACGAGAAGTTGCATCTGAAGCGAACGGCGTTAGAAAAATACGTTCCCTGAAGGCGAGAAGCTCAGGTAAATTCGTATTTGTAGAGCTGGAGATAGAAACAAACTTGAGAGACCTTGAAAGGGTGCATCATCTGAGTGATAAAATCGAAGAGAAGATAAAATCCGAGATGAAAAATGTGGATAGAGTAATAGTGCATGTAGAGCCGGAGGAGAAGGAATTTATACGCTATGCCGTCCCCTGCACGGAAAATAACGCTCTGCAGTCCCGCGTGTCCGGGCATTTCGGTGGAGCAGAATATTTCTGTATATTTGATATGAGAACAGCAGATAACGACCTGACGGATATGCAATTCATAAAAAACCCGTTTATCGGATTGGAGAAAATGAAAGGGCTTAGGGTCGCTGAGCTTCTGGCTACCAAAGAGATAGATAAACTGGTTACAAAAGAGAGTACTGAAATTGCAAAAAAGAGTGCGTTCTATGTTCTGGAAGATGCGTATGTGGAATTTGAAGAGACCGATGCGGATACTGTCAGAGAGATTATCAAAGAGCTAAAAAAACGAAAAAAAAGGGCTGATGATATAGAATGCCGTTAACATAAAAATAACGGCTGCTGGGTAAACGAACGGCAGAGAGAACGCATAGAAAAAGAACAGCGTGAAAAAGATAATCCCTATGGGTATCGCTATCCGCTTGTCCCTTCTATTTCTATACCGTATTCTACTGGTCATCAAGCCACATAAAACGCCCATTAAAGCAATCAGAAGGAAAAAATACGGATAAAATTTCAAGGGTAATTCGATGTATACAAGCATGAACGACGCTAAAGAAATTGCAGCCATGGTAATCGGGAACCCCTCAAAGTACACTTTTTCTTTTTCCAAAACAGAACCAGTGCTAAAAGGATACCTGGTTTCTTTCGCGTCGAACCTCGCAAGCCTTAACATCCCGCTTATCACATACGCACCGCAGAGAGCCAATGCAATGTATGTGTAAGCGTAAACATGCAAATAATCGTTGAGAAGCACATACGTGACAATTGCAGGTGCGACACCGAAGGACACCATATCGGCAAGCGAATCAAGATATTTGCCTATGGGCGAACCACCTATATTTCTCGCTACTACGCCATCCAATCCGTCAACGACCGCCGCGGCTAAGATCAATACAAGCGCATTTTCAATTGCGCTCGCATTCGCTTTACGCAGCACAAGTAGTATCGCAGTGAAGCCGAACAAGGCATTGAGGACCGAGAGTAAATCAGGCGGTTTTATTAGCTTTAAAAGGCTCTCGTCAGAAAATTTAGTTTCGTTCATTTTTTCGTGTATAAAGTATAACAGCCTTCTATTTAAGACACGGATTTACACAGATTTACACGGATTTTTTTCTTGTTTGTTGGACTGTGTGGGTGGCGGGGCTATTTTTAATGGCATTGCTCGTTTCATCTTGTCTGTGTTAATCTGTGTCAATCTGTGTCAACAATTTATTTATCAAAATGTGTTTTCGCTTTACCCAGATAAAAGAAACGGTCTAATCTCCGGCTGAAATCACTCCATACTCCTTCTTTTCCTTTCGCCTCCTCCTGCTTCTGTATCTGCATGAATTCCTTGAGCTGAGAATCGAGCAGGTCGGCATAACATAATGCCTGCGCTTCTGCAAACAACGGCTTCACCGGGGAGCCCCAGTCACCGTAATTATGATGACTCAGGATAAGATGCAGCAGCCTGAGCTCAAGTTCTTTCGGGAAACTTTTTATCTCTTTTATTTTTTCCCCCACCATTCGGTAACCCAGCACGACATGGTCTATCAGCCCGCCTTCTTCTGTTACGTCTATCCGAAACGAATATTTATACGCCGCTGTTTTCCCTACGTCATGCAGGATGGCACCCGCAAGTAACAAATCACTATCGAGTTCGGGGTACAGCCCGCAGATGGTTTTGCATATCGCTACAACCGATTGCGTATGCTCGATCAACCCGCCGGAGTAATTATGGTGATGGAATTTAGCGGCTGGAGCCCTCTTAAACGATTTCATAAAGGTGGAGTCGTGGAGAAAAGAAAAAACCAGCTGCTTAAGATATTCGTTCTCTATACTCTCCGCTGTTTTTAATAGCTCATCAACCAGAAAGTCTATGTTTTTCGATGTTATTGGCAGATATTCGGCGATGTCGCATGGTTCAGTACTTTTTTCAAGCCCTTCTGGCGTGAAGATTAACTGTAAACGACCTTTGAAGGATTCCACCACGCCCTTTATACGAACAACGTCGCCGGGGTCGAACCGAGATGCGACTTCTTCCGCGTTATTCCAGCACTTCGCCCATATACTGCCCGAGCCATCTCCTAATTGCACCTGCAGGTAGTATCCCTCTTTTCTGATAAATTCCTTTAGTTCCTTCTCCATTACCAGAAAGGAGGAATCAATAGAGCTGCCAGCCTTTAAATCCTTTATCTTTTTTGTTTCGCTCATTTTTATTTTTCCTGAGAAAGTATATTTTCAATTGGAATGCCTTTCAAAAACAGCATTCCATCTGAAGACCCAATCGCAAATAGATAGTGGATGTCGCCATGTAAGTTATCGTAAGGCACCTTCTGAACTCGATAATAAATAGTTCCATCTCTCACGATAGAGCATTGACCGGTCCTTAATACCATATCGTCATGATTATAATATAATGGCACAGCATGATGTTTCGCAGAACCAATTACAGATGGGATATTAATGCTTTTCAGCAGCATACCTTCTGCAAAAGAATCGTCAGTACAATGCCCAATAAAGAAGTTATTCTCCTTAAAATATCCCCACATCCAGTCGGGATTGGCTATACATTCTGTTTGGATAGTTTTTCCATCAATTGTTATGTTAGGTGTTGAGGGCAAATTAGGTGGTTTATGTGGTTCTATCGGATAAATAAAGTGTTTTTCTTTGCTTTGACCCCAACCGTAAACGTAAGCGGATATACATCCAGCTATCATATCTACTTTATCACCATAATGTTCACCGGCTGATGACCGAGCGACTGTTCTATTGAAAATTGTTAATAATTCTCCTATGGCGAAATTAGAGCGTTCTATGGGCTTATCGTTCAATTCAGCAAATCCGTTTCTGAACATCCAGTCTCTCATCTCTTCCAATGTGGTTTTATTGACAAACAGCCATGCGAAATCCTCTGAATTCATCTGTCTGTCGTGAAATTCATCATACCAAAATAATGTTTTCTTTGTATGAACTGGAATTCCATCTTCGTATACAAATCCCATTTCTGGGGGAATCGGATAATAAATACCCATAGCGCCCCACACTAAACCAATATCCACTTCGAGCGGATAATCAGCAGCTTTCCAGGGAATCTCCTTTTCTTCTATGATTTCATCAGTCGCTTTTATGTAATCATACATGGCAGAAACATACTTTTTAACGCTCTGGTCAACCTGGTCATCACCGATAGTAACCACTGAACCATAATCTAAGGCTAAAGCCAAAGCAACCCGCTCATAATCTTTATCTATTCTGTTTGTGGATGCCAACCAGAACAAAACTTCCAGTTGAGTGTTGTATTCTGGTGTTTCAAAATCTACCCAATGCCCTTTCTCTTCTGGCGGGACGCCGTACTCCTCTATCAATTGCAAACCCTGCTGAACTTCGGGGTCTGGGCTTCTCATTAGATTGGCAATTCGTTCTGCCGCTTCTATCTCCTCTTGTGTAATCCCATCTTGAATTTCTGGTAGATTATTGAAGTCATCAGCAAGGTCATCCAAGTTAAGCGTGATATCCTGTATAAAACCGCCGTTATTCATTTTATCCTTAGTTATAGTGTAGTTGAATTCTGTTATATTGCCTCGATTATCTCTTGCAAAAAATGTTGGCTGCACAAGTACCGATACCGCTATGCACACTGCTAATGCACCCACAAGAGAGAATAGCCTCTTTTTCGTTTTGTTCATCCTCTTTAAGTGTCTTTTCTCTTATTCCTCTTCCAACTCAGCCATCATCTCATCCATCGAATATATCCCCGCTTCCTCTTTCCTGTTAATCCATTCAATGGCTTTTATCGCACCCCGAGCGAAAGCTTCTCGACTGTGTGCACGATGTGTTATCTCCAGTCGCTCTCCCTTGCCCGCATACAATACCGTGTGGTCGCCAACGATGTCCCCTGCACGGATTGCATGTATTCCTATCTCCTCATCCGTTCTCTCTCCTGTGATGCCCTGCCTGCCATAGACAAATGCTGTTTTTTCTCCGAGGCAATCAGCGAGGATTCCCGCGGCTTTTACCGCCGTCCCGCTTGGAGCGTCCTTTTTATGCGAGTGGTGCATCTCTATAATCTCGGTATGATACCGGTATGGCAAAAAATGCCGTGCCGCATCGGCAATCAATTTCCAGAAGACGTTCACACCGATAGAGAAGTTAGGGGAAATAATAGCAGGGACATGGTCTTTTATAGCGTTTTCCATCTCTTTGAATTGCACCTCCGAGAATCCCGTGGTGCCAACCACGAGCTTTAGGTTGTTACGAGCGGCGGCTTTAACGTTTTCAACTGCTGCTGCTGCATTCGTAAAATCCACGAACACATCCGGCTTGACCCTGTTTAACACGTGCTCCAGTTCTTCTGGACTCGATATTTTTACTCCCGTTCCCGGTGCTATTTCTTCTCCTACACCACGGGAATCAAAACCCGCCACCAGTTCCATATTCTCGGTTTCCAGAACGCTTCTCACCACCTGACCGCCCATTCTACCTCTTGCTCCCGCAACCGCTACTTTTATTGCCATGATTAATCCAAAAGTTAGCTCTTTAAAACTTTTAAAAAGGTTTATGTTTCTTTGATCAAACTTTCTTTGTGAAAGAAAGTTTGTTGGTAAGCATTCTTTCTAAGAAAAGCTTTATGTTGCGAATAACGTTTTTAGGAACCGGTGGCTCGACACCAACGCCGAACAGGAATCCTTCTGCAATAGCGGTAAATCGCGAAGGGGAACTAATGCTGTTTGATTGTGGAGAAGGCACGCAGCGGCAGATGATGCGTGCAAAGACCGGAATGACGCTAAACTCCATTTTCGTCACGCATTTCCATGCTGACCATGTGCTCGGTATTCCAGGCCTGTTACAAACGATGGCGTTGCAGGGTAGGAAAGAGCCGCTGGAGATATACGGTCCAAGACACGTGGATAAATTCCTGTACCATCTTCTGGCTTTGGGGTATGGAGGAAGGAGTTTTGAAGTAAAAGCGATAGAACTGAAACCAGGGGACGTGGTAAAAAGACCGAAGTATGAGATAAGAGCGATAAAAACGGTGCACAATATAGTAAGTATAGGATACGTGTTGGAAGAGGCAATGCGACCAGGGAGATTTAATCGGGAACGAGCAATAGAGCTTGGCATCAAACCCGGTCCTTTATTTTCCAAACTTCAATCAGGGCATTCCATTCTGGTAGATGGGAAAGAAATACGACCGGAGCAGGTTTTAGGACCGCCGCGACCGGGCAGGAAAATTGTATATACCGGCGATACAAGACCCTGCGAAAGCGTGATAGAAGCAAGCAGGGATGCAGACTTATTAATACATGAGGGCACTTTATCGGAGGAAACGCAACGGTATGCGATTGAGTACATGCATTCGACTGCTGCGGAAGCTGCGGAAGTGGCGAAGAAAGCGAGCGTAAGAAAACTTATCCTGACGCACCTAAGCGCGAGGTATTCGGATTTAGGCGGTACGAGCAAGCTGGAAGAAGAAGCACGGCGTGTGTTTGAGAACACCGAAGTTGCAAGAGAGTTAATGACGATAGAAATTCCTTATAGAGTTGAGGGGGAGTGAGGAGAGTAAGCCCCCTTCTGTTTCGGCAGCATTTATCTGCGCGCCTTCTTGATTTGAGGCTTGCACCCACGAGGTTGGTCGTTCCATCCGTTGCCATACGACCTCATCCTTGCGGAATCATTGCATTGGTATGGCACGGTATCGTTTCTATACCATAGCCAAGACTCTCGCCTTATGCCCTCACGGCATTCGTGTTTTCGCGGTGGAGGGACTTTCCTCAGCCAGCCCTTCGACAAAAGGTTGACCAGTACATATTTTCCGTCAACGCTTTTTTTTTAAAGGGTTGTCCGGCAGCTGCCCTTCCTCTCTCCCCTATATCTATATTGTTCTATTCCTATATATTTTTTCTGTTCCGTTAATCAGCGAATAATGGGTATCATATCTCCAATTCCACCTCTACGACCGGCACTTGCACCCACATTCTTTACCTTCAGGTTTGTAGTACCCTCTTTTCGGTCTTCATATCTTCCACCGAATACCCATGTTGGCTCTACACCGGTAATTATCGCCGTCACCCTTGCTTTTCCCGCGTAATCGTTATCTATTCTCGCTCCCCATATCACGTTTGCATCAGGATTCAAGTCGTAGGTGAGCAACTCCACGATGTCGTTTGTCTCGATCATTGTAAGGTCCGAGCCGCCGGTGATGTGTATAAGAGCACCTCTTGCACCTCGATAGTCCGCTTCGAGCAGCGGATGGCTGAGCGCATCCGACACCACCGCTTCGGGTTTGTTCTCCGCTTTTGTTGTCTCGCCGACGAGCATCACCGCGACACCGCCTTCTGCCATTACTGCCTTGAGGTCGGCAAAGTCGAGATTAACCAGGGAAGGTTGTGTTACCGTCCCCGCTATGCCCTGTATTGTACTTGCAATCAACATGTCCATTGTTTTAAAAGCGTCATTCACCGAGAGGTTCCCCGCGTATTTTAGTAATTTGTCGTTCTCCAACACGATAACCGTATCTGTTGTTTCTCGCAATGCCTCTATCCCCTCTGCTGCCCTGTCTCTCCTTTTCCGTTCCACACCAAATGGGAACGAGACCATAGCAACGACAATCGCGCCCGCTTCCTTTGCTATCTCTGCAACAACGGGTGAAGCCCCTGTGCCTGTTCCTCCGCCCATTCCCGCAGTGAGGAACACAAAGTTCTTATCTGCCAGCAACACTTCTAATTCATTTCTGTCTATTTCCGCTGCTTTCCTCGCTACTTCTGGTGACCCTCCGGCTCCTAATCCCCGGGTAAGTGACCGCCCTATCAATACCTTCTTTTCGCAACTTATCGAATCCAGGTGCAGCTTGTCGGTATTTATAGCTATTCTATCTACGCCACCCAGTCCCCCTAAGCTCTCTAACCTGTTCATAGAGTTGTTACCTGCTCCGCCCACACCAACGATTGCTATCTTCGGCACACCAAACCAATCTTCCTCTGCTTCTTCATTCACACCTATTTCCTCTGGGCTATGCCCAAATATTGTATCCATCTTGTCTTCCATCCCCTTTTTTTTACCTCATTTACGTACAATTTTTCTTGGTAATTGTTTCCTTAAGAAGGAAGGGTTATATAAAGCTTCCGGTTAAATACGGTATATAAATAGTTTTCAGAATAACTTTTTAGAAAGATAGAAGAGAATAGTAATAGAAATAGAAATTTGCCGTCCTTGGAGAGAGGGGGAAAGTGAAAATGGTGGATAAATTCAATGAAAATGCGAATGTATTAGCCGCTGAATATTGGAGATTAGAAAAAATAACTGCTGATAAAGCGAGTGATGACAGGTTAGACGAGATAGAAGAGCTATTGGAAAAGGGGATAGGGGGAAAGCTAAGGGAGAAGCTGGATGCCGAAGCGAAGCAGCTGAGAAAGGAGAAGGAAGACAGAAGCAGTGCCGTTTTGAAGGTAGAAGAGGTTAAAAAGGAGCTATTAGAGCTAACTGCGGATTTTGCTCCTAATCTTGACTCCTTTGATGGGACTTGCTTTCCCTACGATAGCGAGCATGAGCCGATTTCTGAAGCTTATTTCTCCGCTCTTACTAACAGCTTTCTTGGCAAACCACAGCCAAGTATTCAATTTAAAGAGGCCACTTTTTCTACGGCTGGCATAGAAATTCACTCTGAGGAGAATTCGCCTTTGAAGGTTCTGGGGTATATAATAATGATAATACAGGAGGCAGCGAAGCACATGCTCGGTATGGAAAACAAAATAGACAAGAGCTATATGCTGCTCAAACAGAATGGATACGCTCTTAGTGCACTGGAAACGTTGATTAAAGAGGGGAGGAGACTGCGGATAAAGGAAATAAAAGATATTTCTCACCACGAAGACAAGGAATATAAAGAGCTTGTAAGTGATGATACCTACGACAAAGAGCTTGTTAATGGCGTTGTATATTTAGTAAGCGGTGAGAGAGGGTATAACCTGGCGAAGGAATATGACGGTGAATACGAAGCGACAGATTTTGGCGAATGGGTATGGCGAATTTGTAACAACGAGGTGAGCAAAGAGGAAGGGTTAGGGAAAAGAAAAAGTATTTCCGATTCAAGCTCGAATATTCATAAGATGCTGAAATTCTTTAAGAAGTGAAAAAACAAAAAAAACAAAAATTAAAAATAAAAGGTGAGGGGGGAAGAGATGAGAGCGGAGCAGGAGAAGGAAAAAGTGGGGAGGGAAAAAGCTGTTGCCTACTTGCGGTCCCGGTTATTTCCGTGGAATTTTGTTTTTGAGCCGGTTGAAGAGGATGCGATAAAACATTTTGTCCGCTATGCAATCCAAATTTGTGAGGAGAAGGGGATAGAGAAGGGGACGATATCCGTCAGTAAAGATGACGTAAAAGAATTGATTACAAAGGAGGTAAAAGAGGCAGTGAACGAGTACCTATTTGACGTAGATGGAGGGGATATGACGAGGATACACGGTAAATTTGCCGTTAGCTATCCCTTTGCGTTCGCCCAATGTTTGGTGCACACCATTTTATATCGGCTTGGACTCGAGCTGGAAGATGTAGTGGATGTAAAAGCGATAGGCGATTTATTAGGGCAGGATGTAGAAGAGATAAGAAGGAGTGAGCCGTTTATCAGGAATTTAATATCCAAGCGCGGAAAAGGAGCGATGAAGATGTTTGGTAAATCTATTTTGGATAGAAAGATTATAACGGCAGGAGGGGAGTACATAGGGAACGTGGGGGATATTGTTTTTGAAATCGAAACGGGAAAGGTAGGGGGGTTAATAGTAAATCAGCAAAAACAAAAAGGCGCAGACAGGGATTTGGAAAAGGGCAGAATATCCATGCACGATGTGCGTTTAAATATGTACAGTAAAAATGTTGTTCTAAAATATTCAAGCTATAAATGAATATTTATTATAATTATATACGATAGGACACTGCAAAATAACATATAACATATAAAGTACAATAAATTAGAAAGGGGGAAAGGAGAAACAAAATGCGGGTATTTATGATAGGCTATGGACAAGCGGGAGGCAGAGTTGCAGACGCATTTTTGGAATTTGCAAAGCGAACGGGGCAGAATTTTGTGATTAATGCCGTGGCTATTAATACAGCGAAATCCGATTTGATGGGGCTAAAGAACATCCCAATGGAAGACCGGGTGCTTATAGGCGAGGCATTGGCGAAAGGGCATGGAATAGGGGCAGATAACGAATTAGGGGCGAAGGTTGCCACTGATGAAATTTATACCATACAAACGGAGATAGATAAACGAGGGACACATCAGGTGGATGCGTTTCTGGTAATTGCGGGCTTAGGAGGTGGAACAGGTTCGGGAGGTGCCCCCGTGCTGGCAAGAAGGCTGAAGAAATTATATGAAGAGCCGGTTTACGGGCTGGGGATATTACCGGCGAAGGGTGAGGGAAGTTTATACTCTTTAAACGCTGCACGGAGTCTGATGACGTTCATGAATGAGGTTGACAATCTTTTCCTTTTCGATAATGATGCGTGGAAGACAGGAGGAGAGACGGTAAAAGAGGCATATAGGGACATAAACGAGGAGATAGTGAGGAGATTCGGAATTTTGTTTGGTGCGGGGGAAGCGAATGAAGTAGGGCAGATGGTGGTAGATGCTGCGGAGATAATGAACACGCTTAAAGGAGGCGGAATATCCACAATTGGCTATGCTGCGGAAGGCATAGAGCGAAAAGGAGGATTAAAGAAGCTTTTCAGGAAGAAGAGGACGATGGATACGCTGGATTCAGTTACAAGGATTACTTCTTTGACAAGGAGAGCAGTAGCAGGCAGATTAACGATTCCGTGTGAACCGTCAAGTGCGGAAAGGGCATTGATAATAGCAGCGGGACCACCGGAGGAGTTAAGCAGGAAGGGGATGGAGAAATCGAAGGAACGGATAGAGGAGATGATAAGAGGAACGGAAGTAAGAGGCGGTGATTTCCCGGTTGTAAAGAGTGAACATGTGGCGACAATTGTGCTCTTTTCCGGTGTATCTGATATACCAAGAATAAAAGAGCTACAGGAAATGGGAGCAGAAGCACAGGAGACATTAAAAGAGGTGACAAGTGAGAAGGAGCGAGAATATCAGGAATTAATGGATACAAACGGGAATATAAAGCCTTTGTTCTGAGGTGAGATAGGAGGATGAGAATAACGTTGACAAAGGAATTATTATTTTCATTAATATTGGCGTTTTTTTTGATGTCGCTATGCATGAGCGTAAGCGGGGTTGTTGCGAAAGAGCCAACTACCTTACAGAAATCCCCTTTCGTGACCGCGGAAATAAAGAATATAGATTATGACGAGGTATATGGAACTGGAATGGTAAAAAATGGCAGTGAAGTTTCCATAAAAGTTGTTTTAACTAATATTAGCAAAGAAATAGACAAATCAACACTTATTTTTTATTCAGAATTGGTAGGAGCAAAAGGGCTTATAATGGAGGAGGGACTCAAAAGCGGCAGTCCTTACACATTGGAACACAAGGAAGTGGAAGAAGAAGTTGTAGTAATTTGGTCGGGGACAGCACCGGAAGTGAGGAAGAGAACGCCATGCCTTTTGCTAAACATAACGCAGGAGACAACGGAGGAGAAATATTTGGTGGTAGATATAAAAAAGGATGTGACATCCGAGATAAGTGAGTCGGCTATAATCGCAATAGATGAAGCACGAGAAAAGTTAAACAGTGCGAATTGGACTATTGCTAACGCTACAGAAAAAGGAATTGACGTATCCGAAGCAGATACGACTTTTGAAACGGCCAGTTTGTATTTTAAAGATGCTAAAGAGGCCTATTGGGACGGGTGGCCAAAAGAGTCGATAGAAGCAGCAACAAACGCTTCTTATTATGCCGAGCTTGCGAAACAAAAAGCCGAATCGGCAGTTGGCGCTAAAAAGCATCTGAGTTATGGTGGTCTGGCTGTAGTGGCGATTATCGCAATAGTGGTAATTGTATTTTTAAATAGAGCAAGGCGAAGAAAACGAGGCGTATATTGAGAAACTCCAATAATGAACCACGAGATTCCACAGATTAACACAGATGATAAAAATCAACATGGTTAAACTATAAAAGAAAAGGCAAAAAAGTTTTCTTTGGGATCTCGTGAAATAAACCCTTTCAGGGTTTTCGGGGACGTGGGCAGAGCCCACGATGTGTAATCTGGTGGTTAATTCATTCATGCTTTCAAAATGCTCTTTATCTCTTCCATTCTCGCGTTCGTCTTAAATGCGGTATCTGAAAAATGCGTTCTGCTCGCGGAGAACCCACTTGACTGTAAAGCATTAATTAACGACGAAATGGAAGAAGGAGGAACTTTTAACGCCTTGCATATCGCGTGATGCTCATAAAAAAAAGGTATATCCAACTCATTTATAGATGTCTCAACGATTTTCATTGCTTCTTTCTTTTTACCCAGTGTTCTTTTCCCCAGTTCGTTATGCACCCGTTCGCAAAAACCTTTCTGTTTTATTGTATTTATGTATAAAGGACCGGCAATATGTATTTTCGCACCACATACCTCGCATTTCTTCTCTACTTTCAGTTCCATCAGGTCGGAGCACGAAAACGCGAACCGGTTGCCGCAGGAGAAGCAATGCGCGATAAACCCAAGCCGTTTCATACAGTCATCGGCTTTTTTCGCCCCTTTTTCCACCCGTGCTATGAGCCTTACGAAATGCGCCTTGGAATAAGATAGCAGCGGCTGTATCGCCTTGTCATACTTGCACAGGTCTCTCGTTACTTTACCCAAGAGAATACGAGTTGCCATCTCCTTATGATATTCGGTGTTAAGAGGCTTCGCATCATATTTCCTCAAGCCACCAGAATGAGCTCCGCATAAGGGTGCGGTATCTGTCGCAGTAATGAGCAATAGCTTCTTCGCCGATTTACATGCGGCATCCAGAAATGGAACTGGCGTGCCAAAGGGGTCTAAGTCCACCAGGTCATACTTATTCTGAAGTAGAAGCACATTTGCATTCTCGTTATACGCCTTCGCTCTTTCTTCAACGGCATTCCGCTTTATGTTTCGGTTTATGACTTCGTAAGCGGAGCTGCTTCGGTCGTTAATAACCACGCGTAAGCCAACTTCTTTTGCCACTCTAACGCCTCTCACGCCCGTAGCTGCAAGCGCATCTATGTATGTCAGAGGTATCTTTTGTGAAGGCAGAGAGGAAACAAAAGCAGCTATTCCCGCTATGTCTATGTCCCTGCACAATTCCATCAGCGGGTTATAAAAAATTGACTTTGTAGTTTGTGTCGGTATTAATATCCTCGTGGTTCCCTCTTTTACCTCTGAAAACATTTGTTTTACATTATCTTTTAAAGCACCAAAATTATATGATTTCGTAACGTAAGCGTTAACGTTAATGCAGAGAAGGAGTGGAGATAAGGGACAGACACAATGAAAAAAAACGGAGGCGGTTTGCTGGGCGACATAAGGGTAATGGCAGTGATATTGTGCGTTTTTGCCGCTTTGATTGTCATCTATGTTTATCCGCCACCGCCTGCGGACGCAGGGATAAACGGGAACCTGAGATATGGCCTGGATTTGGTAGGCGGGAGTTCGTTGCAGTTGAAGTTAGAGGGGACGCTTGTTAAGATAAATACAACGTCTGTTAATGAGAGTGAAGTAGTTGAGTTTCTTGAAGAGGAGTTAGATACGGAGGTAACGCCTTACAAAGATGATGGCGGAGTGGTGTATGAGATAAGGAAGAGCGTTACAAAAGAGCAGATGTTGGAAGTGTTAAAAGGGATTAACGGTAGTATAGCGAAGAAACCAACCGGTGAGGACTTCTTTGAGGATTCTATAACTCGGGCGACACGGGATGAAACACGTCGGATAATAGAGACAAAAATAAACATGCTGGGATTAGCGAGCACTACGATAAGAACGGTTGGCGATAACCTCATGATTATAGACTTGGCAGGCATAGATATTCGAACGGCGAGGGACATGGTGGGCAAACCGGGGAAGTTTGAGATACGGATACAGACGAATGGAACGGAAGGGGACATAGTGAAAGGGCAAAACTTGACGGATATTGAGAATATCACGGCTCATGTCATGTATGGCAGCGCGGGGATAGAAAGTGTAGGGACAACGCCAACGAGCGAGATGGGGAAAGGGCCTGAAGGGGAGTATGAGGAATGGGGGGCACCTTTTGCGTTAAATGAGGAAGGGGCAACCGCATTACGAGATTCTGCGATTGCGTTCGGTGCCGTAGATAATCCAGGGGACCACGAACTGGCAATGCTGCTTGACGACGAAGTGGTGTACAGTGCACCGATAGCGGAGGAGGCTTGCGAGAAACTGAAAGAAGGGGTTATTTACCGGTGGACTGCGAACACGGGGTCAGAAGAGGAAGGGAGAAAGAAGGCAAGAGAATTAATAATACACCTGAAAGCAGGTGCGTTACCGGTAAACGTGGATATAGTAGGTTCAGGAGAAGTGCCCGCATATTTAGGAGCGAAATTCAAGAAGGGCGCGTTAATAGCGGGCTTGCTTGCTCTTATTTCCGTTACGGGGGTCGTTTTCCTGCGATACCGGGAGCCTAAGATAGTATTGCCGATGTTTTTCGCACTTTTCAGTGAAGTGATACTGATATTAGGGTTCGCAGCGGTGATACACTGGCAGTTGGATTTACCAAGCATTGCGGGGATAATAGCGGTAATCGGCACGGGAGTGGACCAGTTGGTAATAATAACGGACGAAGTGCTTTCCGGGGGTCGTTCTTCCGCGAAAATGTATCGTAAGCGAATAGACTTTGCATTTGGTATAATATTCGTTTCTGCGACGACCACTATCGTGGCGATGCTTGCACTCGCGTTGATGGCGCTTGGCACGCTGCGGGGTTTTGCGATTGTAACCATCGTCGGGCTGCTGTTCGGGATTTTTATTACGCGACCCGCTTATGCGCGGGTGATAGAAACGATAGTATAGAGCAAGAAAATAAATTGTTGACACAGATTAACGCAGATTAACACAGATAGACGGCAAAAATATTTCTTTAGCAAAAGTTTCTTTTTAAAAGAAAAGTTTATGTGCGAAATAATCGGCGTTTTTAACAACGAAAAGTCAACCGAACTCGTAATCAAAGGTTTAGACGTGCTGAAGAAGGGCAGAGAGACAGACTTCAGAATTAGCACGGAAAAAGGCGATTGGCATTCAAAAGACCTGCAAGAATTAAAGCAGGTTGTGAAGGGAGAGAGAAGCAGGAATTGTATTGCGTGTTGTTCCTGTAACGCTTCTCTTTTAAGAAAAGGTTCAAAAGACAAGCTCGTTGCAGATGCGGAAATTTACAACAGGGGTGAATTAGACGAAAAAGCTTTTCTTTCCGATAAAAGGGTTGATGCTGCGTATGCATTTGCACATTGGATACGTGAAGGCAATAGCGATGAGTTGTGCATAGCACGGGACATAATAGGGTTAAAACCTGTTTGCTTTGCACATGCCGATGGATTTGCGTTTGCTTCGGAGAAAAAAGGGTTGGAAGCGATGGGATTTCCGCATGCATGGGTGCTTGACCCGCGAGTGCTGCTAAGATATGACGTACGGGAAGACAGGTTGCGTTTCGTGAAACGAGATTTTTTTGACCCTGAACCCGAGCTAAAGGAGGACAAGGAGAAGCAAAAAGGGGATTTGCTGCACTTGCTGCGAGCGAGTATTTCGAGAAGGATACCCTCACAGTCGGGAGATAAATTTGGCGTGCTCTTCTCAGGCGGGTTGGATTCTACACTCATCGCGTATTTATGCAAGGATTTGGGTGCTGATTTTGTCTGTTATACCGTGGCGGTAGAGGAGCCAGGAATGAAGGAAGCGGAGGATTTACGATTTGCGGAGCGTTTTGCAGCGGATTTGGGTGTTGAGTGGAAACAAAAGAAGATGCGGGTTAAGGAACTCGAGAAATATGTCAAAGAAGTCGTTCCCGTGATTGAGGATACGGACGTTATGATGACGAGTGTAGCGTTGCCTTTATACGTAGCATGCGAGTTTGCGAAAGAAGATTGCGGCATAAAAACGGTTCTTTACGGACTGGGCGCGGAGGAGCTATTTGCAGGCTACGAAAGACACAGACGAGTAAAGAAGGAAGAGTTAAATAAGGAATGTTTAGCGGGTCTGTTGAGGACACACGAGCGTGACCTTTACCGGGACGAACTGGTAGCAAAAGCACAGGGGATTTCGTTACGAGCACCGTTTCTGGCTCCGGATATTGTGGATTACGCACTGCGAATACCCGCATCGTATAAATTGTCGCTCGATAAGACGGAGAACAAGCTGATTTTAAGGGACATAGCACGAGACCTGGGACTGGCGGAAGTCGCGAGCAGAAAAAAAAGAGCGGTGCAGTACGGCTCGAATTTTCTCAAGGCGATAGAAAAGCTGGCAAAGAAAAACGGGTTCAGGTATAAGAGGGATTATCTAAGAACTTTTTACGCTTCTCGAAGCGTAAAGTTAGGCTGCCTCTTCAGTTCCGGGAAGGACAGTGCTTATGCACTCTGGCTCATGCTAAAGGAAGGCTACCCCGTAGAATGTTTAATCACGCTGAAAAGCCATAATCCTGAATCGTATATGTTCCATACACCTGCGGTAGAGCTGGTAGAGCTGCAAGCCGAAGCAATTGGCTTGCCTCTGATTATGGAAGAAACGCAAGGGGAGAAGGAAAAGGAACTGGAGGATTTAAGAGCGGCATTGAGGGAATCGAAGATGAAATACGGAATAGAAGGGGTCATAACAGGTGCTTTACGGAGTAATTACCAGAAGGAACGAATAGAACGGGTTGCCGCGGAAGAAACCCTCAAGGCGTTCTCGCCGTTATGGCACGTAAATCAGGAAACGGAGATGCGGCTTGTGGTAAATACGTTCGAGCTGATTTTTACGGGCATCAGTGCGTACGGGTTAGACAAGAGCTGGCTTGGTAGGAGGATAACAGAAGAAGACGTTGACCGATTGGTTGCGTTGGATAAGAAAATAGCGAAGCATTTTGATCAAACTTTCCCAAAGTTTGTTGGAATGAACATTGCAGGAGAAGGAGGCGAATTTGAATCGCTGGTGCTGGATGGACCCGCACAAATGTTCAAGAAAAGGGTTGTCATAGAGGAAAGCGAAATAGTGGAGGAGGACGCGAATACGGCGAGATTGGTGGTGAAAGAGGCGAGGCTGGTGGGGAAATAGGAAATATGGAGTTAAAAAAACCACGAGATTACAGCAATCCCTTCTCTATCAACGTCCTCATCGTTCGGTCACAGGCAGTTGTAGCACGTGAAACAGCTCTTCCAAGGTTTGCATACGCCGCATCATAATCTCCTTCCTCTATCTTCCTTTTTACCTCCATTACTTTTTCTTCTACCTGCATGAATTCTTGCATTCCTGTTGCGTTCAGTGCCATTCCCGTCT
>JAGGZZ010000090.1 GCA_021161765.1 Candidatus Methanophagales archaeon
ATGAAAAGAATGCAGAAAACCAAACGTGTTGGAAGGGCTGGTATATGGATGAATGAGGCTAAATATGATTTTGATACATGCCTTGAACTTCATAAGCTTGGGAGATATAACTGGGTTTGCACTTGTGCCCAGCAAGTGGGAGAAAAAGCCATAAAGTCATTATTTCTCCTAAATGGCGTTGATTTTCCGTGGACACACAGCATTG
This sequence comes from Candidatus Methanophagales archaeon, assembly GCA_021161765.1. GTDB lineage: Archaea > Halobacteriota > Syntropharchaeia > Alkanophagales > Methanospirareceae > QEXZ01. Next base: position 206 of record JAGGZZ010000090.1, read on the forward strand.
TTGACTTGTTGGATGAGTTAAAAGATATATTGTCAATTGAGAATGAGGAATTTCTTACATTGAGACACTGCGCAAGTGAACTTGATCCTCACTATGTTGAAACCCGCTATCCTGATGCAACGGGTGGAACTCAGGCGCCCTATAGATATTATGATAGCAAAAGAAGTGAAGAATGTCTAAAAAATGCCAGGAGGTTGCTTGAATGGGCGGAGAAACAGAGTCAATAATAGAGCGAGTAATCGAATATTGCAGAAGAGTTGACAGGGAATTTAGATTGAAGCGAGTGGTATTGTTTGGTTCGAGGAGCAGAGGGGACTTTTATCCGCACAGCGATATTGACCTTCTTTTGGTATCTGATGAGTTCCCAGATGACTGGTTCAAGAGGCAGGCAAAATTGTACTTTTTGAAGTTGAAACAAATTGAACCTATTGGCTACACCACGGCTGAAATACACAGAATGATAGAGAAAGGCAATAAGTTTATAGAGAATGTCTTCCGAGAGGGAAAAGACATTGAACTCAATAAATTTCAGGTAAGAAGCAGAAAATAGTGCTTCTTTGGTAAAGCTTTCTTTTAAGCCCTTTACAAGGGCTTGCGCATAAAAGAGGTTTGAGATGAAAATAATAAATTTAACTGCGCATTCGCGTATATACACCTGCAACGTGTACCTGGTGCTGGGAGACCATAACGCTCTGGCTGACGTTAACACTTTAATTGATGCCGGTAGAGACCCGGAGGCAATCAGTAACTTGAAGGAAGCATCTACGGGTGTGGGGAAGAAACGGGTTGAACAGGTAATTATATCTATTATCCGGGTCATGGAGAACCTGTGTTTAAAGGAGTGAGGAAAAAGATTCGTGATTCACTGAAAAACGTGAACCTGCTTAATAACACGGGAAAGCGTTCAGCACCACGAGCGAATATAAAAATTTTTTACTTTTTTTCTTCTTTATTTCAATATGAAACTCATGCTTTAGTCTTATCTTATGGATGAAGCTGGAAAAAGGAATGAACTCATAGGTAAGATAATCCTTGCGGATTTTCTTGAATATCGGCTGGGGAAATTTATAAATTTTGTTAGTGCGGTGGAAAAGCAGCCACATTATAAGGAGATGATTCGTGAAGGCATTATAATTCGCAAGCCTCTTTCAGGTGCAAAGATACTGAGCGCGGAGAAGGAGAGTGTCGCTGTTCTCGCAGGAGATGGAGTGATTGCTAAGGTCAAAAAAGATAGTGACTTTTTCATTTATTACACCAACGAGTGCTTTTCAATAGAATATATAGTTGATAATGAGAAGCTGCGGAGAATTATAAACGACGTAAAATTAACAGAAGAGGAAAAAAAGAATATCCGTAGAATTTTACATAAATTAAGACGCATTAATACCAGAAACCTGATAACGCATGAGATACTGAAAGGAATAGTGGAATACCAGAGCGATTACTTCGAGTCGAATAATGATTTAAATTTAAAACTTCTCAGCAGGTTGAAGTTAGCAAGGACTATGGCTATTTCTAACTGTAAGGAAAACAGCCATAGCAGCAGCTTTGTAATAGATGCAAGTAGAATATCTCGTGTTACACAAGGACTATCTATTATCACGCCGCAGGGAAAGGAGGTATCATTAAAGTCGTTGTTTCCTACGAAAAGGGATATAGTGAAGAGACATATAAAAGTAGTTCTTAATAAGGAGAAGGGCGATATTTGTAATGTAAAGCTCAAGAAGCCATATACCGACGAAGAGCTAAGGCGTAAATTAAAAGATGAATATGATATATCAATTACAAGAAGGGAGGTTGCATACTGTAGAAAGGACCTGGGGATATTACCATATTCAGAAAGAGTGAATAGTTATGGTTATCCTCCATTACTGGCAAACTATTCCAAAATTTATCCTTTTACAAGCGCATCGGTGAAGAATAACGCTCCTACTCGTCCAGGGGTATATGAACTTCGTCTTAATGGTAACAGAATAGAATACCCCAAGGGTTGCTGTCAAACGTTCTATATAGGGAGTGCGAAAAACCTGAGAAAGAGGTTGCTTGACCATCTAAGCCAGAGCAGCAAGAATGAGGGTATAAAGAGATTTGTAAAGGAAAAAAGTTGTGTTTTCAGATACGTTCAAGTTCCCCGAGGATGGGTTCGAGAAGAGAAAAGCTTTTATAACCTCTTTATATCAACATACGGGGATTCTCCGGTATGCAATCATGTCAGTCCAAAGGCGAGCGGGTAAAAAATAAATTATAGACACAGATTAACGCAGATTAACACTCGTGGGCTCTGCCCACGTCCCCGCAAGCCCTGAAAGGGCTTAATGATAAGAATCAACACCGTTAAACTAAAATAAATCCGCGTAAATCAGTGTAAATCTGTGTCTTAAATAGAAGGCGGTTATACTTTATATGCAAAGATAAACTTTTCGCTTCGCAAAAAACTTTATATGTTAAAATAATCTACAAAAATAAAGGAGGCAGAATAAATGCAAACCTTAGCTGAAAGAATAGGACCAAAAGGCGAGATAAAGTTATCAAAGCATGCTTTAGAAGCACTCGGAGTGAAAATTGGTGAAGAAGTTATTTTAGCTATTAAGGATAGGGTAGTGTTAATTACGTCAACCCAAAGTTTGACTGGGAAAGTTACAGACTCAATAAAACTTGATGATCAAAAACTGATCGAGGAAATAGTGGAGTCGGAAGAATGGCTATAGAATCCTTAAGAGCCCTATCCACGGGTTCACGCATCTTTATTGATGCAAATATCTTCCTTTATACCATTTTGGGACACCCCCGCTTTAAATCTCCCTGCAAAGATTTTCTGATTAAGTTAGAGAATGGTGAGTATGAAGGTACAACTTCTACTCTAATATTAAACGAAGTGGTTCACAAACTCATGCTTGCTGAAGTTATTAAGATTAATAGATTAAATTCTGAACACGAAGCCTTGAAATTGGTCAGAAAAAATCCTGACATTATTTCCAAATTGCATTCAACTTGGAACAATTATGCTTATATAAAGAGGTACCCGATAACGATAGCGGAAGTTGATGAAAAGGCGATGAATTTAGCAGTGCAAATCTCCGAAAGATATCGGCTTCTTATCTCTGATGCGGTTCATATTACGACCATGAAAAACCGAGGTATTGTGGACTTGGCTTCAAACGATTCTGATTTTGAACGAGTCGACTGGATACACCTATGGAAACCGTGATAAGCATGTGGAAAAGGAGGTGGTGCGTATTTGCCGGTCGGAGAGACGACATTTTTCAGGCAAGAAAAAATAAATCGTTGACACCGATTAACGCAGATTAACACAGATGATAAGAATCAACACCGTTAAACTAAAATAAATCCGCGTAAATCAGTATAGATCCGTGTCTCAAATAGAAAGAGGATATACTTTATATACAAGGATAAAC
>JAGGZZ010000253.1 GCA_021161765.1 Candidatus Methanophagales archaeon
GGTATAGCTGAACTTAATTTCGCATATCCTTCCAATTCGGCGGTATATACGTATTTCGTATATCCTTCCACTTTAATGGTATATCTGAAATACTTCGTATACATATCCCTCTTAACGAATCCCCACCCTTTTCAAACCCTTCTTCAATCATTTCCAAAATCATTCCCACTAAAGCCTTTTTATCATCTCTCGCTTTTAATATTTTATTTTGGAAAAGATATATAAAACTTTCTGAGATTAAGATTAAAAAAGGTTGCAGTATAAAATGGATACATTAAAAGCAAAAGCAAATTACATTGTTACTGCGCTGAAAGGAAAGAGTGCAAAGAAAGATGAAAAGAAGCAGATTCTCATTCCAAAGAGCGATGCAATTGTAGAAGAGATAGAGGATTTCTTGAGGAGGTTTTAGAGAAAAAAAATGAAAATAGTACCAGGTATGTCGTCACAGGCGTTGGCTGCGAGAATCGCAGCGGAGCTGGACTGTAAAGTTGCGTCATGCGAGTTCAAGCGCTTTCCAGACGGCGAATTATACACGCGTGTGCAGGACGACATAAAAGACGAAGAAGTAACCATCGTGCAGAGCATCCGAACCGATTCCGACCTGATATGCTTATTGCAGTTAATAGACGCAGCGGAAGAAGCGCATAAAACAAAAGTTGTTATTCCTTATCTGGGATATGCGAGACAGGATAAAAGGTTCGAACCCGGCGAAGCTATATCCATAAGAGCAATTGCAAGAAGTATATGCGCTGCCGGTGTAGTTGATACAATTTACGTGGTTAATGTGCATAACCGAGGCGTATTGAAGTATTTCGATGTAAATACGAAAGAACTGGATGCTTCTCCTTTAATCGGCGATTACGTTGCGAAACGGGAAATACCGCATCCGGTGATAATAGGCCCCGATGGAGGAGCAGCAGAGCTAGCAAAAGCAGTTGCCGCTCCCTACGGCTTCGATTATGACGTGCTGGAGAAGACGCGGATAAGCAGTGAGGAGGTGGAAATAAAAGCAAAAGAGTTAAACGTAGAAGGGAAAAACGTCGTTATCGTGGATGACATAATTTCCACTGGTGGGACAATATCAGAAGCAACAGCAATGTTAAAATCGCAAGGTACGCACGACGTTTATGTCGCATGCATACACGGCGTCTTTGTGCAAAATGCGGTTCCGCGAATGCTACACGCAGGTGTCAAAGAAATAATCGCAACCGATACGATAGAATCGGAATTCAGCAAAATAAGCATAGCGAAAATGGTTGCGGAGGAAAAATAAATTATAGTCATTCCGAAGATTATTAACCACCAGATTACACAGATTTTCACGAGAGAAGAATAATAGATTTTAATTTTCAGTGTTCCATTGACAATTTTACCCCCAGTTAACCCGTATTTCTTGTGTTAATCTCGTGAAATCTCGTGGTTTATTATTTGCAATTTGTTACTGGAATGACTACAAAATGTTATATCAAAGGTATATATAGCATAAGGCACATATAGCATAGAAATATAACGGAGGTGAAATAAAAAAAATGGCTCTTGATTGGCTAATCGGGATAGTAATTGTAGCAGCGATTATACTGGCATCGTCGATAAAGGTAGTGAAGGAATACGAGCGGGGCGTAATATTTCGGCTTGGACGTTTGGTGGGCGCAAGGGGACCGGGGCTGTTTCTGGTCATCCCAATGTTTGAAAGCATGGTAAAGATAGACCTAAGAGTCAGTGTTTTTGACATTCCGCCACAGGAAGTCATAACCCGCGATAACGTCACAACCAGTGTAAATGCAGTCGTTTACTACCGTGTGCTTGACCCTGAGAAGGCGGTAACCGAAGTGGAGAGATACGACTATGCCACCTCTCAAATCGCGCTGACCACGATGAGAAGCGTGATAGGGCAGGCGGAACTGGACGAATTGCTCTCTGAACGCGACAAGCTAAACAAACAGTTGCAGCAGACAATTGACGAAGCGACAGACCCATGGGGGATAAAGGTATCTGCAGTGGAGATAAAGGACGTTGGACTTCCAAAAGATATGCAGCGTGCAATGGCAGCACAAGCAGAAGCAGAAAGAGATAAGAGAGCACGAATTATCACTGCGGATGGTGAGTTCCAGGCAGCGAAGAAAGTTGCAGAAGCGGCGAACGTCCTGCAAAGCGAAAAAGGCGGGATGTTCATTCGAACGTTACAAACGATAAAAGAGGCAACGGAGGAAAAAGCTACTACGGTCGTCATTCCGTTCCCAATAGAAATGCTCGAAGCTTTTGGACACCGATTCGAGACAAGCTCCGAATCTAAAAAAGAAACAGCGAAAAAAACTGGGTAAGAGAAAATAACTTTTTATTTCCTTTGATAAAACTTTCTTTTTAAGAAAGTTTGATGGGGAAGCAATTCTTAGAAATAACCGAGAAAAAGGAAGTAGAAGAACTAATCGCCGAACTCAGCGCTAAAATCGCTGCTGAGATAGCGATAACGATGAAGACAGAGAAAGTGAGACTCGGTGACGGTGCAGGCGAAGCACTCGGTAGAATTGCTTCCACCGATATTTTTTCCACGCTTGATATCCCCCCTTTTGACCGTGCTACTGTGGACGGCTATGCCGTTATCGCTTCCGATACGTTTTACGCTGCTGAGGATAATCCCTCGCTGTTGATTGTGAAGGGTTATATCCCGGCAGGTGAGTTCCCTTCGCCTTCGCAATACGTAGAAAAGGGTTATTGCACGGGCATATCCACCGGTGCACCTCTTCCGAAAGGCGCGAATGCGGTTGTAAAAGTTGAAAACACGTCTGACTACGAAGAAGGAGGAGGAGAAGGCGGAGAAGGGGAAAACAGAAAGATAAAAACGGTAAAGATATACAAGCCCGTAGCTCCTGCTGAATATATCATGTTCGCAGGCTCGGACATAAAGCGAGGGGAGAAGATAGTAGTAAAAGGAACACGGCTAACGCCGAGAGAGACCGGTGTATTGGCTGCATGCGGGATACGAGAAGTAGAAGTACGTAAAAAGCCATCAGTAGCCGTTATATCCACGGGCAACGAATTAGTAGCGCCCGGAACTCAAGCCACTACCACGCTCGAACCCGGTAAAATATATGACGTTAATGCACAAACCGTCTGCGATTCCGTCAGGGAAGTCTGCTCCGGCTCGGGCTGCGTTCCCGTATTCCTCGGAGTTGCCAGAGACAATCTGGAAGATTTATCTGCAAAGCTCAACGAATCACTTGCAAAAGGAGCAGACGTTATATTATTCTCCGGTGGAACGTCTGCGGGTGCTGGTGACCTGCTGCCCACGGCGATAGAACGTTTTGGCAAGATTCTCGTTCACGGTGTTGACATAAAACCGGGAAAGCCTTTTGTACTCGGGATGGTCCAGGGGAAGCCCGTATTTGGATTGCCCGGTAATCCCACTTCCGCATTGGTTACCTTCAACCTTTTCGTCGCTCCTTTGCTACGCCGTATATCGGGCGATTATTTTTATAACGGTCGAGAAGGAAAACAAAATTTGGAGAGGAGGAAGAAGGTAAAAGCGACGGCAGCGGTAAGAATCTTTTCCGAGAAGGGTCGAAACGAATATGTGCTGGTAAAAGTAAAAGTAAATCAGGCGAGAACGAAACCCGCAGAAGAAGGTAATTTGCTCGCTTATCCGATTCTCACTGGTTCCGGTGCAATCACCACGCTATCAAACGCCGATGGATACATATTCGTGGAGAAAGGGAAAGAAATAGTAGAGGAGGGGGAGGAGGTAGAGGTTGAAGTTTTCTTTTAATATCGTTTTTGTGCTGTCAACTTATAATTATAGGGGAAGAGGGATGAAGATTGAGGTAAAATTTGAGAATAGAAGGGTTAAAGAAGTAGAGATAAAGGATGTAGAAGAGCTATTAAACGCACCTTTGAATGAGATACAGATAATCAAGGGAGGGCTCACAGTGGAATCTAATCTATCAGAACTTGTTGAAGAGGTTGACCTCGATACAAAAATCCATATCACGGGAAACGAGGTAGAGATACCAGTTGGACGGTTAGTTTATGATAAGCTCAAAGGGAAGAAAATAAAGGTTGTGGTGAAGGAATAGCCCCTGTAAAATTTGAAATTAATAAACCGCGAGATTTCGCGAGATTATTGTTCTCTCGTGTCAATCGGTGTAATCTTGTGGTTAATACTTTTCGGAATGACTAATGTACATCTTCTACATACTTATCCACATGCAATACGCCTACTCTTGTGGCCTAACGGAAGTGGAAGAAGAGCTAAAATGCATCACCGAAAAGCTTAGGATATCTAAGGCTGAAGCGGTAAGAGAAGCCATTAGTTTTTTGCTGCTGAGTTGAAAGGATTGAAAATCGTTGAATTCCGGGTTATTCCCAAGGAGCAGGCGAATTTTCATTGTCTGCTCAAAATTCCACCGAATTTTTGGCAGATACCCCTACTTAAAATACAAAGTCCGGTACTTCTCCCCCCTCTTTCCCCTTTTTCTTTCCTTCTTCCACTCCCCTATCTTTTCACTCAACAACTGCTCATCCACAAAAGCGAAATCGCCTCTGCCTTCGCCCTCACTTTCTTCTTTTAACAGCAACGGTATTTCACCGGTAGAAAAAGCAGGAATACCTGATTCGAAAAACTTACCCGCGGCGAAATGCGACAGCTCCTTACCATATATCACCGCAGCAACGCCTTTACTCGCCAATAATTCCGCTGTGCTCGCCCCTCCTCCACTGCCGTCCTCAAGGAATACAACGTCCCCTCTTTTCAACCCGTATTTCCTGTCCGTATCCCGTATAGCATTCCGGCTGAAAGAGCGTATCACTTTTATCTTTTTTCCCCCTTTTACCTTCACTTCTCGTTTACCTTTTAACTCCTCCACGATTTGCCTTAATTCTGCATTCTCCCCCTCTCTCTCTTTTAGTTTCTCTTTCAGCCTTTTTATCTCCTTTTCTCTCCTAATTATCTCCTCGGTCTTTTCTATCTCTCGCTTCCTTACTGTTTTCAGTGTCGCTACTTGGGAATGTAAATTCGCTAATTCACCTTCCTTTTCCGCCAACTTCGTCTTAAGAGCCGCTGTGAGCTCTTCCAGCATCTCTATCTTATCGTCCTTACGTTTCATAATTCTACGAGATAATCGGAGCTCATTTTCATCCGTTCGCTCACTGCCCTTTTTCGTGGGTTGCTTATCGCCGCTCTCCTTCCTCCTGGCACCCCAAATCTTCATCTCCTTCTCCGCCTCTTTCTCCTCTTTAGCACGGATTAATCGGTCTATCGCATCACTTATGGACACGCCTTTAATCACCATCGCTTTTACTTCTTCTACGTCCACATCCAGCGGCGTTTTCCTGTGCACCTGCGAGAATTTCTTCTTATATCGCCGGAATGCATTAACGCAGGCGGCTAATGCGTCACGCTCATGGGCATTGTTATATTTGTATCCCCTGCCTTTCGTCAGCTCAATCTTCTCTTCAATCGCCAGCGATTCCTCTAATTCGTGAATGGATGAAGAGAAAATACGGCTTATCCTTTTTACCGTCGATGGCGTGGGTGTAACGTCCGATGCCACTATCAAGGGGTTTCCATGTGCTATTATCCGTTCTACCACATCGGAGCACGAATAATTTTTTGAGCTGAATACTTCTATTGGGTTTCCCTCGAGGTCAATTATGGCCACCCCTATCGTAGTGCCCGGGTCTATGCCAACGAAGGTGTATTTCCGTCTTGCGGGTGAATGTGAATATGCCATCTATTTATAATATGAAAAACAAAATAGGTATAGATAAATGTCCGAAGAGGAATCGATAAGATGAAAGAACTTGAGAAATATAGATATGATAAGTCTGTTTATACGGTAGCAATAGGAAGATGTGGCATGTGTTACCTGTGCATTGATGAGTGTCCAGAGAATGCCATAGAGGAGAAAGAGCCAGTTAAAATAGATTACAACAAATGCACGCGATGCCTGAGATGCGTAGAGATATGCCCAACAGGCGTAATGCAAATAATTGATTAAATTTTAACGAGTAGTTGAGATAATCTTTTATTTGTCTCTTCCATCTCCTTTGCTGCCTGCAATATACTATCGTAGGCTGGGTCGTTCTTTATGCCCTTGGCTTTTCCATTCCATCTGCTGAATTTCTCACTATCTTGTTTATTGTGCTCAACCCACGATGACAGGATCACCTTAAGCCCTCCTCTTTCATCGGTTGGAAACCTCTGCAGAACCTCATCCACCTTTGCACGAATCATTTGTTCCGGGACTGCGCCGAGGATTTCATCAACCTTCTCGCCGCCAGCGAAAAACATCTGCATGGGTATGCTCATGATCTGGTATTTCGCCGCCATCTGTGGATTTTCATCCACATTAAGCTTGCAGAACTTGAAATCCCCGTATTCCTCCGAGAGCGTGTCATATATCGGCGATACCATCGTGCATGGGCCGCACCAGGGCGCCCAGAAATCCACCTCCGTGGGAACGTCTGATCCCAGCACTTCCTCCTCAAAGTTTTGGTCCGTAACTTCTATTACCTTGCTCATTTTTCTCACCTTTCATTTTTTATGAAAACATATAAAACTTTGGAACATATAAAACCTTATTATAATGAACGAAGAAGTGGGTTATTATCCAAAGTCAAAAGTTGAACACAAAAAAGTTTGATAAGGTTTTTATTTCTTTTGTGCTGCATGGATTCCCCCAGGATGTTAGAGAAAAGGTTATAAATCGTGTTTTTGAGGTGTTAAAGGAAGGTGGGATCTTCTTTGTGCTGGATTATAATGAGTTTTCTCTGAGTAAGATGCCTTTTTATGCAATGATTCCATTTAAACTTATAGAGTGCCCTTATGCCTTTGATTTTATTAAAAGGGATTGGAGAGAGATATTAGCCAA
>JAGGZZ010000093.1 GCA_021161765.1 Candidatus Methanophagales archaeon
AATGAAGATTACAGCGATTAAATACTCAGCTACGATGCAACGGATATACGAATTGGAATCGCTTGAGGAGATACCCACATTACAAGAGGAAAAATTTGTGCTCTGGATAGACATTACCAAACCAACAATAGAAGAACTCTCGCCCCTTGGAAGCCTCTTTGGATTCCATCCATTAGCACTAAAGAAAAAGCCGTTGATACTGAAGGGGAGGGAAGATTTTTTGCTTTACAGGATTTTGGATGCCATTGTAGATAATTACATCGCAGTTATAGAAGATTTTGAGGATAAGATGGACGAAATAGATGAAGAGGTCCTCGAAAAACCCACTGGGCGAACCATAGAGAAGGTTAGAATGCTTATACGGCAAATTAGGCATGTTCACAGGATTATCAGGGGGCAGCGGGATGTGGTGGACAAGTTGGAAAGAAGTATTTATACCTCTTACCTTCATTACGGGAATCTACGGCATGAATTTCCAGGGCGGTGGGACGGATAAACCTTTAAACATGCCCGAGCTCTATTCACCCTATGGGTATGTCTCTATCATGGTTGTAATGGTGGCTATATCAACATGTATGCTGATATACTTCAACAGAAAAGGATGGTTGTGAATAGAAAACTCACCTAACTTTGATTTTCTTCTTCTCTATCGCCTTTACTTTCGGCATCGAAATCTCAAGCACACCATTCTCAAACGTTGCGTCTGCCTTGTCCCCATCTACTTCTGTTGGAAGAGGTATCGACCTGTAATAGCTTGTATAAGTCCTCTCTCTTCTGACGTACCCTTCTTTTTTCTCTTCCGCCTCTTTCTTGCGTTCCGCGCTGATTTCCAGCCTATCGCCACTTATATTCACCGAAAGGTCCTCTTTCTCGACTCCCGGCACATCTGCGGCAACCACGACCTTATCTCCCCTGTCTATTACGTCCACAAACGGCTCTACGGTTGCAAGTTCGCCGCCTGTTGCAGGCAGCATCTTCCGCTCCATAAAAGAAGGCTCTATCTCCCTGAATATCCTATACATCCTCTCCTGCATTCTCCTTAGCTCTTCAAACGGATCAAACCATCTATCCATTTCTTATACCTCCTATATTTTGTGCTTTTATGTAGAACTTTATTTAATATAAAGATAATGCCCATAGATTTTATTTTAGGCAGTTCCAGAGAAATAGCGACCCTAAAAGTCATTGTGGGATAGGAGATATGCGTACAAACCACTTTTCCAAGTAGTCAGTTGAAACTCATCGGTAAACTCTATTATTCTTTTCATAAACTGGGTACGCCGACTATGGTTCTGCGGGCCGTTATCTTGATTCAGCAGTAAGGTCTTGATTTGCGGGAATCGTGCCTGCACGGTCAACCAGAAATCGCCCAAACAATCAACAATAAAGTCGCTGGTAACGTGTGAACCGGTGAAGTACAGATAGAGTTCATCAGTGAGTTCCATGCTTTGCTCCCAGCTGTGATAACTACTAATATATCACACTTTTGGGATTATTTAAATTCTGGAACTGCCAGAAATGTTTTTAGTTAAAGTTGTACCTTGGGGTGTTGAAAAAGATGTCCATCACACCGCACTAAATTGATCCCGTTTTTGTTCCGTTCCATCGTGAGATACAAAGGCTTTTTTTCTCTTTGCTTGAACAGATTGCCCAATGTTTTCCTCACACCATGCACGAACCGTTTTTGTTTGCTCTGTATGTATGATCAACAATCCACACTCAATCGCCTGCCCGCTCTTTCGGTCTCGTGAGTTTGAAATATCCCAGTCGAAACAACCAGAGACGAGATTAAATGCTCCAGGGCTTCCTGAAACCATTGATCCCTCAGCGGTCTTTTTTAAATTCCTCCACTTCTTCTTCTTTTTCTCGTTCCTTTGCTTTCACTCTGGCAAGTTCCGCCTCAAGTTCTTGCACTCGGCTCTTCCAGTGCTCTTTACTCTTTTTGTGCTTCTTCCTTTTTTTCCTCGCTTTTTATTGTTTCCCAGTTTTTATTATTTGGATTTGCGGAACATGTAATAGATTTTCACAAAAGGGAATTATCTATTGCAGAAGGATGGATACCCTTAAACTGGTAGACAAAAATGGAACAATTCTTATGTTTTTCTATATCATCCATGATGATATACATAGCACTTTTAGCTTATAAAATTGTCAAGTTCAACGCACTCAGATCTCCACCTCGAACCCCACCACCGGATAGCTCAACCCGAAATTAAGAATTACTTCCGGATGTATTTCACCAAAAACGCCCACCTGTTTACCAGCCCTTACTATATCCGCTCTTCTACCCTCTAAAAATGCTTCATTCTCCGACTCCACCACTTCTGCATCTTCCAGCCCCAACTCCTTTAGCACCGCATCCACCACAGACTTAACCTCGGCAAAGTTCGCGTTTGCATGTATTGAAACCGCAGCAAGCCGGTATTCCTCTTTGTAGTTCAGCACTACCGGACCCACCTCAAAAATCCGCTGCGGTAGGTCACGATGCTTGTTAAGCGAGAGGGTATCCAGTAGATTCGGTAGAATTGAGTATCGGAGTATTGTATGCTCCGTGCTTATCGGCGATGCCACTTTCACAACGTCAGACAAATGTAGCGGTTTGCCTTTTCGGCTAACTAACGAGCCAAACCGCTGACCCTCTAAACCGCTAAAAGGGTTTTGTCGCATTCGCTCAAACTGTTTCTTCTCCGAGGTCAGTGTAAAGGTCAGCACCTCGAAATACCCCAAGCCCGTCATTATTCCTCGTATCGCGCTCTTTTTCTCCTCTATCGGATGCACTTCGCCTATAACCACCGTTTCCGGAATCTCGGGCTTTATTCTGTCATATCCGTAACCGATAGCGATGTCTTCAATTATGTCCCATGGATGGAGTATATCATATCGGTAAGCCGGTATTTTCACCACTAACGTTTCTTCGCCGCTTATCGTGTCCGGCATCTCGGACACTTGTGCTGGCGCTGACACTGGCACTTCCGCACCAAGCCCCATTCGCTCGCAGCACCGCTTGCATTCCTCTGCACTTAGTTCAATTCCTATGAGTGATTTAACGTCCTTTACGGATATTTCCATCGTTCCTGGCTCTAAGCAGGGCGTTTCTTTCTCCTCTATCCTACCTACCGTTCCGCTCAGCGAGCGAAGCAGCACCGATTGTATCTGACCCCCTCGCTCTGCCAGCGCACAGGCAATGATATTGAGTGCAATCGAAACATCTTCGTTCAACCCCGTAACGTCAATAAAGATGTCCTTCGTGGATTCTGTTACCCTTGTCCGTTCGGCATTGATAATAGGAGGAAAAGAAAGAACGTTTCCTTCGGAATCCAGAATCAGCGGGTATTTTGACTTACCTTCGAGAATGTAGCGATATGCAACTCCTTTTGGATGCCGCTCTAAAATCTCTGCCATCGTCATTTCTTCTTCGTAATCGAGCGGAACAAACGAGAATTCGGGTCCCACTGCAAGATACCTGAATGGTGGTTTCACCTTCGCTAAGTCGTGCACGCCCACCGAAACTTTCTTGCGGTTTCTGCCTACACCGCGATGCAGATGTTCCTGGAGGAGCATCAGCGATTCTATCGCACTGGAATCCAACCGCAAGTTTTTTACTGCCCCGCAAACTACATAAGGTCGCACGTCCAGAACCGAACTGTCCACAACCATCTCGATGCCTGACTTAGCTATTTCATAGCTGACCAACCCCGGCTTGACGTCCAGAAATTGTCTCAGTGCACGAGAAACACCTTCCACGCTGAATAAATCCGGTCGGTTGGGAAAAAACTCCACGTCCATATAATCCGTCTCCATTCGTTCTACGTCTGCGCACATCAGTGGCAGTCGCTCCTTTATCTTCTCGATGCTTACACCGGTAAGGTGCTCCAAATCGTCATACGGTAATCTTATTACGGGCATATTCTACATCACCTTTATTTTTTATTGTATATAAGATAGTGTAAATCAACCCATGTCTTAAATAGAAGGAAGTTGTATTTTATATACAAATATAAAGCAAAGCGAAAAATGCGTGTCATCTTCTACACGGGTAAAGGTGGATCTGGCAAATCGGTTATCTCATGTGCAACCGCCTTAAAACTATCTGAGTTAGGCTACGAGACACTGGTTATTTCGTCAGACCCTGCACACACGATTTCCGATGCGTTTGAAATGCCGGTTCAATATACCCCGACAAAAATCGCGGGCAGGGACAAGCTGTGGGCTATTCAAGTAGACCCGATAAGAGAAGCCAGGGAGAAATTTGGGGTCATACAGGAATACATCGTCTCGCTGTTCAAGTCAAAGGCCATCGGTGTTGAGAGGAGAGGGAGGCATAAATTCAAGACAATAGAAGGAAAAATCCTGGAAAGAGACATAGGAGAGGCGAAGATAAACCTTATGGATAAGGAAACTTACACAATCGTCGTCTTTG
>JAGGZZ010000187.1 GCA_021161765.1 Candidatus Methanophagales archaeon
CGCCTTCCTCATTACCATCGCCCCTTCTCCATCTTTGTAATAAAGCGGGATAAAACCAATTTCAAAAAATCCCATACTTCTATACAATCTCTGTGCTATCTGATTGCTTACCCGCACCTCCAGCACCACATACCCTATCTTTCTCCTCCTCAACGTACTAAAAGCGGCATTCAATAACGCCCGCCCCACTCCTCTTCCTCGGTATCGCGAATCAACCGCAAGTGCAAATATCCGCCCTTCGCCTTCTGGCGTTAATACTACCACTTCGAAAGCAATTATCTCCCCCTCTTTCTCCGCAACCAGGAAACCTTCGGGCCATTCCGCGTATAAATCCAGATACATACCCGCATCGCCGTCTAGAGACGTTTGTTCCTCTATCTCTGCCACTCTCCTGATGTCGGGCATTTCAAAATCCCTTATTGTTATCATGAACCCCTTTGTCGTGCGGACGCGGACCATCATGACGTTCCTTCTTCCTGTTCCTTTTCGACTGTATATTCAATCAGAAGTGCTGCCACCTTCTGCATCATTTCCTCGCTCAACTCAAGCACCCCTTCGCTTCCTCTGCTCTTCCGTGCTCGTTCACGCCATTTCTCTATTACCTCTTCTTCTCTTTGCCTGTCCACAACGGGCTTATTCATCTGCATTTTCGCTTTCTTCGCCTGCTTTGCATATTGCATTCTGCGGATAAGTAAATCTGCAATTGTATCATCTATTTCATCTATCCTTTTCCGTATCGCATCCAGATTCTTCTCTTCTGCCGTCATTTTACCATCTGTATTTATAAAGGAAAGGGGTAAAATAACAAAAAAGTAACAAATTCAAGATGCCCATGCAAGGAAGAGATAACGAAAGCGAAGCTGAATCTGAACCCGACCCTCCGAATAGCTCTAATAACCCGGGCTTGGGACGGATAAGCAGCATAGGTATGACCACGGGTAAATGCAAAGATAAAGGCAGCTTTTGGCGGAAGAAAAGGGGTAGAGGAACGTATGAGGATGAGACTGAGGATGCGAAAACGGCAAATCAAGCACTTTTTTCACGACTTCTCCGACCTGTTCCAACAGGCGCCCTTCTCACTCCTGTTTTGTTCTTTCACCGGTCTTCTGGCGGGCGTTGGGCTGGGTTTGATGACCGATATGCTGCAACTACTACCCGGTCTTATGATACTTATTCCGCCTGCAATTGACATGCGTGGTAACGTTTACAGTGCGCTTGTCTCGCGATTAGGAACGTCCATGCATCTCGGTCTTTTCTCTCCTACGCTGAAAAAAGGGAATGTGTTGTACCAGAACATCTATGCGTCTTTGCTGCTAACGATGATTCTTTCCGTTATTCTCGGCTTATTGGCGAAATTAATGGCAAATGCACTTGGGATGTCGAGTATTTCTGTTTATGGATTCGTTCTCATTTCGGTAATCGGGGGTTTAATATCGGGAATAGCTCTGCTCGGTATTGCAATTGTCGTATCCATTATCGGCTACCGCAGAAGCTGGAATCTGGATAACATTTCATCGCCCATAATAACCTCTGCTGGCGACATGATAACCATACCCTCCCTGTTTCTGGCTGCTATTATGTTGCAAAAATCACCTGATATATTTGTAACGATACTTTCAACGTTATTCGTTTTTGTGGCGGTTTTATGCCTTGTAAAAGGTCTGAAATCCAACGACAGCGCCATAAGACGTATTCTCATAGAGAGCATCCCGATGCTTTTCCTCTGTGCTATTCTCGGCACGTTCGCCGGGATAACATTAGACATACAGTTAAAGAGTTTAATTGCCATTCCCGCTATTTTAGTCGTCATCCCTCCTTTTTTGGGTGAAAGCAATGCGTTAGGCGGTATATTAAGCGCCCGTCTTTCTTCCATGCTGCATATCGGCACAATAAAGCCACAACATGTTCCTGGTAGGCTTGTATCCTCTAATTTCGCCGTGATATATCTCTTTTCCATCTTCGTATTTCTACTTGTCGGTGTATTGTCCTACTTCACGAGTATCCTTATTGGCATATCCTGTCCGGGCATATTTGAAATGCTGTCTATCTCGCTTTTAGGCGGTGTTCTATGCACAACGTTTCTTAATTTCGCTTCTTATTATATCGCAATTCTATCTTTTAGATTTGGACTGGACCCGGATAACGATACTATACCGCTAATAACCAGCTTAACAGACGTAGTAGGTGTATTGTGCCTCCTTTTTGCACTGTTTTTAATTCTGTAAACACACTTTTTCTTTTTAGAAAAAAGAAAACCTGTGCTAAAAGAAAAAAAAGACTTGTTTCTTGGGGCTTTAGTAAATCAACCTCTTTTAATCCTTGTTTTAATCGCTCTTTTGATGAATGCGGAAAAATTAGCCGATGACATCTTTTTCCTGGTGCACCATCATGAAACGGGAGGCACGAAAGGCGTTGATATTTTAAGAGATGCCGACAGCATCTCACTTTTCCATGTAAATCTGCCCTATTACTTTCTCCGAAATAGTGTGGAAGAGACAAAAAAGCGGTGCTTGTGGGGGTACAGGAAGTTACCTGATAGCCTGATAAAGGTTGTGGCTGAGTTCGATTACCAAAATAAAGAACTTGAGTTACTGGTAAGGACTTGTATCCATAGATTCACCCTACACTAACAGCAATTTTGTTCTTTTCCAAGATGGACTTTAAGAGTTCACTAATATTACGATTTGCCCTCTTTCTGATTCTATCTTTGTTTCTTCTTTTCTCATATCCGTTCGCACAGTTTCTATAAAACAAGTAAATTCCCGTTGGTGCATGATATACGATCCATTCATCCACGTTTGTGTTACCGGTCATGCGCATCCATTTTCGTCTCTGTTCTTTAATTAAGCCCTCCATGTCATTGTTTGTCTTCGTTTCTCAGACGCCTTAGAGAACATCGCCCATTTCATAGAGGACATATACAACAGGAAGAGGTTGCATTCATCCCTGGGGTACCACTCACCTATTGACTTCGAAAAGGAGGTAACTTTAAATAGTGTTGCTTAACTATATGTATACTAACAAAGGTGCACCCCAGTCTTTAAAGCGATCACAGAATTTACCGGCAAGACAACTCTTTCCCATATCTTTTCTCAAGCACCTCAGTCCCTGCTGGATTTGCCTCCTCCTGCCTATGAACCCCTTTTCGAGCACTTTCACCCGACTGTTCTCTAAAAACGCATACTGAAGCTCTCTCAACTTTGGTCTTTTTCGAAGGAGTTTGCATAATTCAGGACTCGGGTAAACAGAGAGAGGCAAGTACTGCTTCATTTCTTTAAGTAACTCTTTTGTTCTTTCCATTGTGTATTATTTGATTATAGTATAAATGCAATTATAAATAGGGTGTTTTACATGACCAAAGAATACAAAGTGGAATGCATAAAGTGCGGCGCACGGTTCTCTAAGGAGGACGTGGTATACACATGCAGGAAATGCGGCGGTTTGCTGGATATAAAATACGATTATTCGAAAATAGACGCAGATAGAATCGTAAAGGCGCGAGGGGAAGGCGTGTGGAAATACCGTGTTTTACTGCCCTTCGCGGAAGAAACAAAACCTGTAACGATAAACGAAGGCAACACGCCTTTGTACAGATGCGATAGACTCGCGAAATCCAGCGGTGTTGATGACCTGTGGGTGAAACACGAAGGACTGAACCCTTCCGGGTCGTTTAAAGACCGTGGGATGACCGTTGGCGTAACGAAAGCGATGGAATTAGGTGTAAAAGGCGTAGCATGTGCTTCTACGGGCAATACTTCCGCATCGCTCGCGATTTTTGCTGCAAAAGCAGGTTTTCCTTGTTACGTTATGCTGCCAAAGGGAAAAGTAGCATTAGGGAAAGTAGCACAGGCGATGATGCACGGTGCAAAAATATTCTCGCTACGAGGTAATTTTGACGATGCGTTGAGGATAGTGCGAGTGATATGCGAGGAAGAGGAACTGTATTTATTGAATTCCGTGAATCCATACCGGTTGGAAGGTCAGAAGACAATCGCGTTTGAGGTTGCGGAAAAGCTCGGTTGGAAAGCCCCGGACCGCGTGATTCTGCCGGTGGGAAATGCAGGGAACATAAGTGCGATTTTTAAAGGGTTTTCAGAGTTGAAGACGCTGGGTCTTACTGACTCAGTGCCGAAGATGACGGGCATTCAGGCAGCGGGTGCGAGACCAATCGTGAGTGCATTTGAGGACGGTAAAGCGGAGATAACACCCGAAGACAAACCAGAAACCATTGCATCTGCGATAAGAATCGGCAATCCCGTGAACGCAGCAAAGGCATTGCATGCCATTAGAACTTCGGGTGGCGTTGCGGAAGCGGTAACAGACGACGAGATAACGGAATCGCAGCTCGAATTGGCAAGGTTGGAAGGCATAGGCGTAGAACCTGCGAGCGCGGCTTCTATTGCCGGGCTGAAGAAATTAGTCGCGCTGGGCGAAATAGACCGAGATGAGAAGATTGTATGCATCACCACCGGGCATTTATTGAAGGACCCGGAACGCGTGATAAAAATATGCGAAGCGCCGAAAGAGGTAGATGTAGACGTAGATGTAGTGAGGAAGATGATGAAAGGACTACTATAATAGCGAGAAAAAATAAATTATAGACACAGATTAACGCTTGTGGGCTCTGCCCACATCCCCGCAAGCCCTGAAAGGGCTTAATTAACACAGATAAACAATAAAACCAACAATGTAGACTTAAATAACTCCGTGTAAATCTCTGTAAATCCGTGTCTTAAATAGAAGGTAGTTATAGTTTAGATACAACTACAAGATCTTGAACTATGTCGGTAAAAACACAGGTTAAAGTTAAAGTTGTGCCCAACTCGAAAAAGGCAAAGGTGGAACAAACGGAAGGAGGCGTTTTAAGGGTAAACGTTGATGCACCTGCGAAGGAAGGGAAAGCAAATAAAAGGCTTGTTGAAATACTGGCGAAATACTTCTCAAAGCCGAAATCATCAATCAGGATTGTTAAAGGTTGGACTTCTAAAAATAAGGTGGTAGAGGTTGATTAATCCAATTCATCCAGCCATCCGGCAGTCGTATTCAGCTTTTTCTTAAACAATTTCCCGATATTATCGTAGTCTTTTGCCTGATGATATTTGAAATAGATGTAATCATCCATAATCCCTACAATCTCTATCTTGCCGCTCAGATGCGACATGATGTACTTGAACCGTTTACTATGCCCATTAAGCAGCTTCTTGGCGTCTTCCACGATTTCATAGCCTTTATACAGCGGAACCTGAAACTGGCTCTTCACTCGTTTTACCGGTCGGCACTGGAAGACGTAATAGGGATTGACACCGATACCGACCAGTTTATTCTGTAGTTCAGCCAGCGTTTTCGGATTATCATTCACGCCTTGCAGTAAAACGGTTTGATTATTCACTATCACGTCAGAACAAATGAGGGACTCAACCGCTGCCACAGATTCCTGGGTGATTTCGCGTGGGTGGTTAAATTGAGTTACCACATATACCCTTTTACGGTTCGCTGTGGTATTCGCTAATAAAGTCAATAGCTCTTCGTCTTCCAGGATTCTATTCGGGAACGTCACGGGAACTCGGGTTCCGAGTCGTATGAAGTCCAAATGTGAAAAACCCGATAGCTTATCCAGGAATTGCCTGATTACCTTTGTGGACAATACAAACGGGTCACCACCGGTTATAAGCACATTATTAATCTCTTTATGATTGCCGATATATTTTACTGCATCGTTAAATCTACGCGCTATCTCGGCGGTAGGAAGCCCTATCAGCCTTTTTCGGAAACAGTGCCTGCAATACATAGCACACCTATTCGTTGCTAATATCAAAGCAGTTTGCCGATACTTGTGCTGCAGACCGGGCATCTTTGTGTTTTCACGTTCGCCACTCGTGTCATAGCTGCCTATCGCATTAAACTCTTCTTTTGAAGGAACCGCCATCTTTCTAATGGGGTCATCGGGATTATTTACATCAATCAGGGACATGTAGTAGAGGGTAATGCTCATAGGATGTATTCGCATAATTTCACGTAATTGCCCCTCCTCTTCGGGACTCAAATCCACGTGTTTCTTTAACTGCGCGGTGGTGCAAATATTCCCTCTGAGTTCTTCTTGCCAGGTCATAGATTATAACGCCTCATTTAATTAATACATTATAAACCGCTTGTATAATAAAAAGGACAATGAAAGAAGAAAAAGAGGGAGTACTCTCATCATCGGAAATGGCAGCCATAGATGAGAACTGCAAATTCTTTGGGCTCTCGTCTGCACAGCTAATGGAAAACGCAGGCGCGGGAATTGCAAACGTGATTAAAAGGCAGTTTGAAGGAAAAGCGAAAACCGTAAAAGTTACGGTAATGGCGGGGAAAGGAAATAACGGCGGCGATGCTTTTGTCGCTGCGAGGCATTTACCGTTGAAAAATGGTAATTTTAACGTGCGAATATTATTGGTTGGCAATTCAAAAGATTTGAGAAGCGAAGAGAGCAGGAGGAACTGGCAAATTTTAAAGGCCTGTGGATATGACATGGAGGAGATAACGGACGCTTCAGAACTACGAGCACGAGAACCGCTCTTAAAGCGTTCGGACGTCATAATAGATGCCATTTTCGGCACGGGAGTGCGTGGAAAAATAAGAGAGCCAGAAGCAACGGCAATAGATTTGATAAATGAAGCAAACACCGCATTTGTTGTTTCCGGCGACATTCCTTCAGGATTAGACCCCGATACGGGGGAATCGGAAAAAGCAGTTCGAGCAAACGTCACCGTTACGTTCCACCGTGCGAAGAAGGGCTTGTTAAAAGCAGATGCAAAGGAACACGTCGGGAAATTAGTAGTTGCCGGGATAGGCATTCCCGAAGGAATAGAGAATTTAGCGGGTCCCGGAGATGTTCGGCTGGTCGTGAGGCGGCGAAAACCAGGCAGCCATAAAGGGGACAATGGACGTGTATTAATAGTAGGTGGGGGTCCTTTTTCTGGTGCGCCCACTTTAGCTGCTCTTGGTGCTTTACGTGCTGGTGCAGACTGGGTGACAATAGCGGCACCCAAAAGCGTTTCGTCTGTTATCTCTTCTTTATCGCCCAATCTGATTGTCCATCCTCTTTCCTCTGAGATATTGGTAGAGAAAGACGTGCCAACGGTATTAAACTTGATAAGAGCACATGATGTAGTCGTGATAGGCATGGGTTTGGGTGCGGAAGAGGAGACGAAACGAGCAACACGAATGATAATTGAAGGCGAAGCGAGTAGAAGGGTGGTTGTGGATGCAGATGGGTTTTACGGGTTGCATTTGCCTGTGGAAGTGGAAGATAAATTCGTTATCGTTACTCCACATGCGGGGGAATTCGTGAAGATGGAACTAAAAGGAAGAGGCGTAAAAGTGCCGCCAGAGGAGCCAATAGAGGAACGTATAAATTTTGTGAAGGTTTTCTCCTCAGCAAACAGGGTTACTACGTTGATGAAAGGTCCGGCAGATATTATCTCCGATGGCGTTCGTGTGAAGCAAAACAAAGCGGGAAATGCGGGTATGACGGTTGGTGGCACGGGTGACGTGCTTGCGGGCGTAACGGGTGCGTTCTTCGCTATCGTTACAGATGACCCGTTAAAGGCGGCAACTGCGGCTGCGTTTGTCAACGGCGCTGCGGGAGATATTGCATTTGAAGAAAGAGGGTATGGGTTGCTTGCTACGGACGTGGTGGAAAATATTCCGGAGGTTATGAAGGGGATAATCTCGTGGAAATCTGTGTAATCTGGGGGGGTTAGCTAAACCATTTCAAGAAGCCAAGATCAAATCCAATAGTGTTTTTCTATCTACTTCCGCTCGTGTCCTCCATCCAATATACAATACCTTGTCGTCTTCACCCAAATATCCTTGCTTAAGATACCTGTCCAGAGCGAAGTAAACCCTACGTTTGGGGAACTTAGCGCTTAAGAAATCTTCAACTGCTTTCCTCGGAGCTTTTCCTTGCTTCGAGATGATATAAGCTAAAGTAGCAGACAGCATCGCGACGTCATCTATTCGTGCACCAGAAGCCTTCTCAATCAAGTGGTTTTTAAGCACAATCATAAATCTGTCACGCTCTGTTTTTTCTTTACCTTCGCCTTCGTCTATTCCTGTTCCTCCTCCTTCGCTTATCCTCTTTACTTCCATTCCAAATCTATCGAGAGTCGAATTTAAAACCCCGATTACTTTCATATAATTGTCTCCTAATGCCTTTTTAAGCTCCCAGCCTTTAACCCCTGGGGTTCTATGCCTTCTGAAGAGTAATAACTGGGCTGCCTTCTTTACCTTCCTTTCTGTCCTTGTCCGTAGTTCCTCTTCTGTTTCCTCTTCCATTTTTGCCAATCCTCGTAGCTTAACGAAATTGGGATAGACCTTACATCCCCAGTATTTGCATTGACTTTGCTCGGAGAAATAAAAACTTCGCCTTCTAAGGGGTTTATATCGAGCTCCGCTTTTCCCTCGCTTACCAGATAACTCGTCAGATAAGCCTTTTTAATGCTATTTTCAAATTCATCGTCATAAATAAAATCATGATATTCAATTCTGCCCCGTGCCTCAAGGTCTTTCGAAATTGCTTTTATTGAGTCCTCAAACTCAGTCGTAGATAAAATATTCAAATCTATTAAATCATTGATGTCGAACGCAAACGTTTCAGGCGTTGAGGGAAGCGGAAATTCTTCTTTTCTCTCACTGAAGGGTAATAGCGCGTTCCAGTAATTCAGCCCCTCTTTTAACCTCGTTGGCGTGATTCTATCCAACGATATAATAGGATGCCATGATTCGAAGAATGCGTTTGCTAACTGAACTGGCTCCAGCATTCTTAGTTTGAGTTCCATTAAAACGGGGTCTATATAGAATGAGGATGAGCGGTCTCGTATCCACTTACCTTGCAATTCGATTATCTTCGCTAACTCTGATATCGCTTCTGCATCTAAAAGCAGGTCATCCAAAGACTTCCATTTTTTAAGATAAAGTTTCAAGGTTTCAAGAAACTTTTTGACATTCAGGTCAAATGGGTCTGTGCTTTCTTTTTGTATGGTTTTGCAAAAGTTTATCTGCCGGAATAGCTCGTCCAGTTTCATTTGGTTATGGTTATATTGAAAATTAAAATTCATTTTTATAAAGATTATACGTAGAAAAAGTCACTCTTTTCAAAGAGCTGTAAGCAAATGAAATATGGAAAATTAATGAGGCATGGAATCAAGCGAAGAGGATGGAGGCGGGGGAATACCCAGAGCGGTTCATATTAGATGGAAGAAAAGTTTTACATTGGAATGGCGGCAGCGTAAAAGTTATAGACAAAACGATCTCAGCGGCAAACTATAAAACGTTGAATGAAATGGCGGACAGTGAGGGTTGCAGTGTAAACGAACTAATATCGCGGTTAATTCGATATTACAAGAAGGGGCAAAAATGACTTCTGCAACAGCATATTTTACGGATACAGTAAAGGGAGGCGAGATACTATGGGAAAAGAAATAAAAATTTGGTATGACAGCGAAAGCGATTACCTTGAAGTCATTTTTGAGCGTAAAGCGGGATATTTCAGGGAGACGGAAAACGATGCGGTGATGGAAAAAGTTGACGAGGAAGGAAATGTCATTGGGTTTTTCCATCCTGAAGGTGAGTGCATTGAAAGAACGTGAGCCGATTTCAGTCGGTCAGCGATGAAAAGTAAGCCTTCAAAGAGGCACTTTTGGTTTGCTATGAAAATACTTTATTATTTTCATACCAAAGAGAGATTTAAAAATTCAACATTTCTCATTTTCTATCTTTTTGACTCGCACTCTTCCATGCTTTTATTGCATTCAACGTATCTTCCGCTGACCCTTTGAACTCTCTACCAATCTTGTCAGGGAAGATTACCTCCCTTAACCGCTTTATGTTTTCTATTCCAATTTCAGTTGGGTCAACAAGAATACTCCTGGAGTCTCCAGATTTCAGCTCTCCTGTTGGAACGGGTAAATGAAACGCGGAATCTCGAACAATTGCAAGTCTTTCCCTGCTGTTCTGTATCGCAATGCTGGGATACCCCAGAAAGACAGAATTTTTATCGTGATTCTGTGCTTCGAGGCTAAGAAAACGCAGGACCCCTCCTTGCCCGCCAGAAGCCATTGCTAAGTTGTCCTTCACTCTAATGTCCGGTAATTTCACATCTGCAGTCAGCTCTTCATAGTTTCTTTGTGGTAATCTTTCCATTAACCCTTTTGGATCAATCTCGGGTGCACGTAATCCCGCTTCCTCTGCGATTATCTTAAGCAATTCACTTATATCGTCTGGCTCTGAAAGGTCAAGGGCGTCAAGACGCGATAAGGGTCTAGGAAGCGTCTCCTTTCTTTGACCATGATAACAAAGAGGGATTACTCTCACACCTTTCACCCACGCACCACCCGCCTCGAAGTTTACCCAGGGTTGCTTCACGGACATTTGCGTGCATACAACTAGCGCAATACGGCAATTCTTTAGTTTTTCAATAATACGCTCTTCCCATTTGTCCCCGGGTTTTATCCCATAGTCGCTTGACACGAACACTTCGACTCCTACCAGCAAATTATCTTCCAACCAGTTCTTAATTTCCGATGCCACTGCTGCATCTTCCTCCACATGGCTCACAAATACTATTGGCTTATCCTTACCAGTCTGGCTCATTGTTTTCTGCTCTTCCAAAAAAACTCTTTTTCACATCTTCAGGCAACAAATCCTTCCATCCCACGGGATATGTATTATAACAAGTACTTTTTTAGCATATAATCTGCAGCAATACCCAGAACATATTCCCAATATTTCCTGTCCTGGCTATGAGCCCTTTCCTTCTTCCCATTTCCTTTTGGATTCTCTACCTCCGTTGGAACATCCATGATGCCGAGCATCTGAAGCAACCGATAAACGATCCCATTTTCGTATTCACCACCATTATCGTGATGGAATAATTCAGGCTTGCTGTGTAACCGGAAAGCTCGAAGAATGGAGAGCACCACGAAATAGGAATGCTTCTTTGGGAATACGCAAAGAGCCATGTAGCTTCTCGAGTAGTCATCTTCAACTGAAATTTGGTATATTTCCGACTCGTTCCCAAGCGTAACTTCCATGGTGTCCGCGTGATACATGACGTGTGGTCTGGGTTTTTCATTGTATATACACTATAACCCAGCGTTCGCTCCGCATCAATTATTATCTCCACCCAACCATACATCTAACTGATGCATCCAGACATCTTCACCCCAGGAACATACCTCACCCTATTTCTCCTCTGTCTTGCTACTGATGCCCCTCTCACGGTCAAACACATATTCGAGGACAATCTCAACTGGGCGGCATTTCGCCTTGCGGAAAAAGATAACCTCCGTGATGTCGAAATCAACGAAGTCAACAAGATGCTGTCCTGCAAGGACGAGAGTCGCGGCTTCTTCACATACGAATGTGAATACTGTGGAATCACAAAAACAGTCTATTTTGGATGCAACAGTCGCATCTGCACGAATTGTGGCAAGAATCACACGGACAAGTGGGCGAAATCCCTCCAAAATGCATTATTTAATGTACCCCATCGGCATGCAGTATTTACAATCCCCGATGCTCTGTGGCCAATTGTGAGGAGATGTCGTTTTCTACACAAGGTTTTGATGGATGCGGCAATTGCAGCAATCAACGACACAATTTCAAGAAATATCGCGAAGGATTCTACGTACATCTCCCAAAAGAATCCAGAATCACAAACAAACGAAGGATAGCACGATATGTAGCCCGATACATCCGGCATCCGGCATCCCGCGGTCGCAAACACACGATTGCACCGATACGACGGAAAAACGGTCACGTTCTGGTACGTGGATCATGAGAGCAAGCGGCATTTCGTGACGATGGAGGTGCGGGAGTTCATTAAAGCATTGATTCAGCACATTCCCGATCGAAATTTCAAAATGATACGGTATTACGGTGCTTACTGCCGTAGAACTAAAAGGAGATACGCTGGATATTTACAGAGAAGTATAAGACAGGCGACATTCGAGGACTTTGTTACGAAAGCGAATAAATGGGCGCCGAAATGTCCAGCTTGTGGAAGAAAAATGACATTCGTGTGCTATGAGAAAGGACCTCCGATAGAAAACGAAGTTTTTAGATGCAAATTATCTGATTGGAACCACCCATGGCTTAGCCATAGCTAATAATTGATTTGCACCCAGGGGGTGCTTTCTTGTTAGGTATGTATTTATAAAGTTATTTCTTTTCACTATAAAAGGATTTCGGTTTTCATTTTATATAAAGTATAGCTTCCTCCTATTTAAGACACTGATTTACACGGATTAAGCGAGTTTAGAGGTTTAGCTCGTTAGAGGCTCAGTCCCTTTAACCAAACCGCTAAGCTACTAAACCGCTATAATAATTTATCATCTGTGTTAATTAAGCCATTTCTGGGCTTGCGGGGACGTGGGCAGAGCCCACGAGCGTTAATCTGTGTCTATAATTTAATTTTTCATTGAACCCTGCTTAGATATTTCCGTTGCACGCCGGGTAGCTTCTATTACTGCTTCCATCATCGCTGCTTTTACAGCCCCCGATTCCATTGCATACAGCCCTCTTATTGTTGTCCCACCGGGAGAAGCGGTCATTACCTTTATCCCCGACGGCTTCTCTCCCGCAAGGACCATTTTTGCTGCTCCAATTGCTGTCTGAGCAGCAATCGTCAATGATAATTCACGCGGCAGCCCTTCATACACACCGCCATCCGCCATCGCGTCTATCACCGCAGCAACGAAAGCGATGCCGCTGCCGCTTAACCCTGTAATAACGTCCATGTCGCTCTCATTCACCGAGTGAACAGTACCAATAGCACTTAGAATCTCCTTTGCTATTTCTTCATCTGCTTCATCCGCATATTTCCCTTTACATATTGCGCACACCGCCTCTCGTACACGTGCCCCTATATTCGGCATCACTCGAATTACCCTCCTGCCTCGAGCGTTGGCTTCTTTGAGGGTTTCCTCTATCGCAGCGGTTGGCACGCCAGCAGCTACCGAAATCAAAATCCTGTCTTCGTTCATAAAAGGTGCAATCTCTTTTACTACTCCCGGCACATCGTTTGGCTTAACTGCTACTATCGTCACTTCTGCGTTCTCCGCTACCTCCTCGTTAGTCTCGCACACCGCAACTCTTGGATCTGTCCCCAGGTCAGCGTCAAAAAACCGGCGTTTCTCCTTCTCCGCATCCGTTATAAATATCTTACTCGTGGGCTCAGCGGTCAACAGTCCGCGAAGAATGGATGCCCCTATGTTTCCCACACCGATAATGCCTATCTTCTCCCTTTTCCTTTTCGTCTCCCCCTTCTCCTTCCCAGTTGCCTTTTTCCCGTTCATTCTATTCTACTCGTTCATTGGGTGTATAAGCACGACATTATTGCCACGAACTATCACAGAGCCAAGCAATCTACGCCTTTCTCCATTCTCCATCTCGTTTGCTCCACTCAGGTGCAAATTCAAGTAATCGTCCACCGATGTCAGCACACCCTCCAGCACGCTCCGTTCTCCCTTCATTTCTACATGCACCATTCGCCCCACCAAACTTTGCACTCTTTTATTTGGAAACATGTCCCGGACTCCCTTTACCTTATCTTTATACTCCCTTATTTATAAACTAAAAGATATGCGATGCTCCATGATTTGGTTGTTGAAGGTAAAGTTGTAAATCCCGAAGGGGTCTACGAGGCTCAGATAGGCATTGACGATGGATATATCACAGAGATAAAAAAGCAGGGTTTACGAGCAGAGAAAACAGTAGCGGCTCGCGGGTGTTTGATTTTTCCCGGGTTTATTGATATACACGCTCATTTAAGGGAGGATAGCAGCCATAAATGGGACTATAAGGAAGATTTCGGGACGGGCTCTGCTGCTGCAGTTCATGGTGGTATAACTACCGTGGTGGACATGCCGAACACACCTCTGCCCGGCATAAATGCCGACCGAATAAGGAAAAAGTGCGAACTCGCACGCTCAACGTCAAAAGGCCTGATTGATGTCTTTTTCTACGGTGGTGTAACCGAATCCAACCTAAGTGCGATTGCTGATATGCAGAAAGAAGTAGTAGGTTATAAGATATACCTCTGCGAGACCACAGGCGGATTGTATATCCGGGAGGAGATGCTGCCAGCAGCAATTAAAGCGATACAGGCGACTTCTAAACCCGTTGTAATTCATTGTGAAGACCAGGGGATTGTAGAAAAGAAGAAAGAGGAATTAAAAGTAAAAGGTAGTCGTAACTATTCCGGGCTAAGACCTGAGGAAGCGGAATTAGCGGCGGTGAGCAGGGTTTTATCCACCGTCTCACGTTCCGCCCCTGGGGGACACGACAGAGCGAAAATAAAAGTGAATACCAATATTGCTCACGTTTCGGTTTACGAGACGCTAAGTATGATAAAACCGTACAAAAATGTTCACGGTGAAGTCACACCACATCACTTGTTTTTTAATAATGAGGACGTACGGGCTAAACAGGCGTTTTTAAAAATGAACCCGCCTTTAAGAGCCGAAGAAAATAGGCAGCGGCTGCTGGATGCACTTAAAAGAGGCGAGATAGATTTTCTGGCGACTGACCATGCGCCACATACGCAGGAGGAGAAATCACTTGATTTTTCGGTAGCCCCTGCTGGCGTTCCCAATTTAGACACCTACGGTAATTTCGTGTCCTGGCTGATTGCCCGTTGCGACGTCCGCCCGGAGCTTATATCGAGACTATGCGCGTATAACCCCGCGGCGTTCTTAGGATTAGATGACCGGGGGCATATAGAAGCAGGAAAACGTGCGAATTTGACCGTTTTAGATCTGCACCGGAGCGTAAAAATCTGCGGCGAACGATTATATACAAAATGCGGGTGGTCACCATTCGAGGGCTATGAATTCCCGGGTGCGGTAAGGCACACCATCTTTAATGGCGTAGTGGTGAGTGAATATGACGAATTACTGTGTGATTTGTATTCATGAATTATGGGACAGCATCGGGGCATCCCTGGCTCAATCACCGATATATCTCAACGTTTTTACAATTATGGCAGTTGCAGGATTGCCACTAATTGTTATTGCCTGGGCACGATGCCTTCCCGTTGTAGAAACCGCCGTAGGCTTTGTAGAGCGCTCAAACACACAATATATCTTCTCTCCGATTATCGTATCATTAAGTCCGTAGTAAGCTGGCATTTAACCCTCCTCAATTTTACCTTCTCTTCGCAGTTCGTCAATAATTTCGACCAACAGTCTGATATCACACCGGATGTTCTTATGTAGCTCAATGACATCAGATTTTTTATGTTCTCGCATATATTTTAGCACCTTTTGCCTGGCTGTTTCTTTGCTCATCTCCTCAACAACAACTATCTCTGGAATGGCTGCTGATACATTTTGCTCTTGCACGCTTTCTATTAACCTGTTAGCTTTTATCAGTGTGGAATGCATTAGCAACCATAATCCAAAGAACAAGCCAAAAAACGTCCCCATAAGAAGAGGATATGTTATTGTCCAGTTGATTGGTGTGTGGAAGGCGTGGGCTGAAGCAAGAACCCAAACTAAACCTACCCAGGAAAGCACGCCGACCCAGAAAAGGATAAAAAGTGCCCAATCTCGACCATGCCATCGGTTATTCTCGCTTGGCCAAAAAGTTAAATATTTGTAGTCTTTTCCTTGCTTTGCCCTTCGCATCTCAAAATAAGTTCCTATTATGGCGCCAATTAGCCCCGCAACCGTTCCAATGACTCCGCTGAGATAACCCAAATTTACTTGCTCCATAATACACACCTTATTTCTTTATTCGAATCAGCAGTATAAAAACTTAAATATTTGATATAGTAGCTACATTCGTGAGATTAAGAGAAAAGTATCATGAATCCTATCGCAGAGACCGTCACGATTGCAATATGGCTGATGCTGCCCGCATACATAGCAAACGTGAGTGCGGCATTTTTTGGCGGTAAAACACCCATAGACCGCGGTATTTTATATGGTAAAACACGACTGCTTGGCGATGGAAAGACATACGAAGGCACCATAAAGGGTATCTCTTGCGGTTTTATCGTCGGCATCTTTCAGCAACTGTTTTTACACTCTTTTGGACTTTTTCC
Organism: Candidatus Methanophagales archaeon; assembly: GCA_021161765.1. Classification (GTDB taxonomy): domain Archaea; phylum Halobacteriota; class Syntropharchaeia; order Alkanophagales; family Methanospirareceae; genus QEXZ01. The sequence goes on from JAGGZZ010000187.1 coordinate 16,091, forward strand.
AGCCTTTTTAGTCGTTTTAGCTTGCTTATCGGCAGGTGCACTATTTGGAGACATGCTTGGGAGTTTCATAAAAAGGAGATTGGGGCTAAAAAGAGGTGCTCCGTTACCTCTGGTAGATCAGCTGGATTTCGTGGCGGGTGCCTGGCTGCTTTTGTTCTTGTTTGCCCGGGATTGGTTCATTGGACGTTTCTCATTGAATATAATCATTGCCGTCGTTATTATTACCCCACTGCTGCATCTGCTCACAAATTACGCTGGGTTTAAGATGGGAAGGCAAGATGTCCCGTGGTGAAATATCCTTCTGAGGTCAGATAAAAATTTTTGACGAGTTTATTCAACTTCAAGGATTCGTCTGATCTTCC